>JASBUW010000136.1 GCA_030147755.1 Parachlamydiaceae bacterium | reverse complement strand
CACTGCTAACCGCAGTGCTCATGAAATGGCTTTTTTCCCAGAACGAGCGCTAAACGCGCTCGGTCTGGGCTAATGCAGTGATAGTGCTACCGCACAAATGGCAAACAGTCTATATACACAGTGAACCTATACATACGCGCTAACACTAGTGCGTATTACCAAAAATCACTTCAAAGATCCCACGGCGCTTCAATGATTAATTGCTCTTGAGAAATAGGATGCGGAAATTGCAGACGCCTATGATGCAAGGCAATAGCATGAGGGGCATAAGCCTGTTGACTGCCATATTTGCGATCCCCACACACCGGGCAACCAATTGCAGATAATTGTAAGCGAATTTGGTGGTAACGTCCTGTTTCCAACTCAATTTCTAGTAATGTCCGCTTTTCTTGTCGCTGCAAAACGCGATAGGTTAAGCGAGCTAATTTACCCTCAGGATACCCAGCAGGTACAATCCGTGCATGAAAATCGTCATGAACAAGCACATGCTCCAAGACACCTTGATCATCGGGAGGCGCTTGTTCTACCCATGCCCAGTAGATTTTACGCGTTTGTTTATGACGAATAGCGGCATTCAATCGCGCAAGAGCTTTACTCGTTTTGCTAAATAAAACAATGCCGCTTACTGGCTTATCTAAGCGATGAACTGCTTCCAGAAAAACTTGCCCTGGTTTGTGATAGACCTCTTTCAACCACTGTTTCGCTTGTTGCTCTAGACTGTCTTGTTCTGTTCCACTGGGCTGTGTAAGAAGCCCGCTAGGTTTGTTCAAGACAAGTAAATGATTATCTTCATATAAGGGAATCAAAGCAGTTGTCATGGAGTCAATTGCCTTTGACGAAGTACTTCATACAACAGTAAGGTAGTGGCCATCGCGACATTCAAAGAATCTGCGACTCCTTTCATGGGAATACGCACTTGCAAATCGGCTTGTTGCATCCAACGCTCGGATAATCCCAACTGCTCCGTTCCCACGGCAATGGCAACCGGTTGAGCAAGATTAACCTGTGTAAATTCCTGTGTGGCTTGTGGTGTTGCAGCTAAGATGAGAATTCCTTGCGATTTTAACCACTCTAACGTTTCTTCTCCTTTCGCTTCTACTGTTGGTACCGTAAAAAGTGTGCCTACGCTTGCTCTCACCACATTGGGATTATAAATATCTGTACAGCGATCGCAAACAATTAATCCGCTCACTCCCACTGCATCGGACGAACGCAAAATTGTTCCTAAGTTGCCAGGTTTTTCAATCGCCTCTGCTACTACATAGAAAGGCATTTTTTGCTTTTGTTGTTGTTTTAAATCATCCAATGTCACATGTCTTTGCGGAGCAATCGCGAGCAATCCATCAGGACGATCACGATAAGATATTTTGCGAAACGCTTTCTCTGCACATGTAAAGTGGGTTGTACCACGTGAGGTGAGACGCTGAATTAAAGCCGGCTCATTAGAACCTAAAAAGAGCTCTTGGCAAGTAAAAAGCGTCTCTATCTTCCATCCTGCATCCACAGCACGTAAAATTTCACGATACCCCTCAATTAAAAATTGATTCGTCTGATCACGCGCGTGGCGATCGCGTAAATGCAACACTTGCTTGATTTTCGGATTCTGCAAACTGGTTAAATGCGATTCATTCATCATGAGGCTTGCCATCTTGCATATGTTCCACTCGGCACATCAAAAATAGAATCATGACCTGCAAGAATCATCTCACCCACATCTATTTTTCCTTTAATTCCTTGCATGGTTTGCTGCAACAGATGCTGCATGACAAGGGGAGAAAATCCAGGGGTGTGACAGGAAAATAACATAAACAGCGGACGTTCACTCAACAAATCGCGACAATCTTGTAAAAGAGGAATGATACTCTCTTCTATTTTAAAGAGTTCTCCTTTAGCTCCCCTTCCGAAGCTCGGAGGATCTAAAATAATGGCTTCATAGCGCGATCCACGACGTAATTCGCGCGCCAAAAATTTTTGCACATCCTCCACAATCCAACGAATGGGAGCTTCTTCCAATTGATTCAGCGCTGCATTTTCACGCGCCCACGTGACCATCCCTTTAGAAGCATCTAGATGACAAACAGCAGCTCCTGCTTGAGCAGCCGCAAGCGTAGAACCGCCTGAGTAAGCGAATAAATTCAAAACGCGTGGTCGAAATTGAGGCGTAACCACAGCAGATAATGTCTTTTGAATCCATTCCCAAAATATTTTTTGCTCAGGAAAAATGCCGAGATGACCAAAATCAGTGGGAGAAATTTTAAATTTGATGCCGGCTACTTCAATGTGCCACGTAGCAGGTAGAGAACGTAAATGCGTCCATTTATTCTCTTGTTCGCGCGAGAAAACCGCGTCGGCTTTTTTCCACTCTGAAAGAGAGAGTTGAGGTTTCCAAACAGCTTGTGAACAAGGACGAGAAAGCAGATAAGGTCCAAAGCGTTCTAGTTTCTGTCCTTCTCCGCTATCGACTAAATGATAATTTAGCGACATATCAACTTTTAGTCTCCCAATTTTATAAGATCTGCAATCCATTTTTTAATTTCTGCCAGAATTCTTCTTGATTTAACTTGCCCTATTTTTTTAACAAGTCTATCTCTACTAATCGATCTTAGTTGCTCACACATGACAAAACTTGGCACATTTACCCCACCTTCAGGAGGATCTATTCTAACATGCGAAAAGACTTTCTTATCTACACTTGTTAATGGGATAATAATCACTAATCCTGATCTAATTTGATTCCATTCAGTATTAGAAATGATGAGACAAGGTCTAATTTTTTTTCCGATTTCATTTCCTTTCGTAGGATCTGGATCAAATAACCAAATATCGCCTTGAGTTAAATTTTCCTTATTCATCTTCAAGACCATCCCCTATAGTTCCATCCAATTCCCGTCGTTCTTCTAATTCTTGTTGCCAAGCTTCCTCGTTTGACCTTAGTCGATCAAAATCTTCGCTAAGAATTCGCATTCTTTCTCGAAAACGATAATCTTCTAAAGCTTCCTCAAGAATTTCTACTTTCTGTTTTTTTGTCATTTTAACTATATCTTCAATGATAAGCTGGCCCCGTGAAGAGACTCTAATTGTTGATGCCATCGCGACCTCCTTATTATCTTCACTTTCAGTATACAAAAAAGTATATTTTTTAGTATACTACTTTAAAAAAACGAAATACAAATAGAAAAATTGATAGATTTTCTTGAAAAGAATAGTTTTAACTCTTTGAATTTTAACGAATGGCGATACGAGAAATCATAATTCCACCAATAATACCTACAAAACCGGACTGCTGTTTGAGTTCACGGCAAATTTTGATGGCATCTTCTTTGGTAAAATCAGTTTGATACTTAAGACCAGCTTTTTGCACAGCTTGTTTGAGAACGTTTTCAGCACCTTCTATGCCCAAACTATCTTTGTAACAATCGATGAATTCTTTTAGAAGAATCTTGGCTTGGTCCATTTTTTACCTCTTTCTCTACAAAGTTTCGTTTAAGGCATGTTCTAGTCTGGAAATAACATAATGACTGTTGTCGTATTGTGAAAACCACTAAATTGCCCTTTTTCCATGGCAATTTCACCGTACGTTTCGAATCCAAGAAAAGGAAGATCGCCCAATGCTTCATGACCCGCTTGAACCGCTTTTTTAAATTGATCTTGCAAAATCATCGCACGACACACGCAATCAAAAATCAGAGCTCCTGCCATTTTCTTGCCCTGCGTCGCTTGAATGGCTAATTCAGCTGCATGCCGGGCAGATCCAATTTGATCCTCTACTTTACTATCCATAATTTTCATGACAGATCCTTCCAAAATGGAACAGACAAAATTAAAAGAACCGTCAGGATTGCAGGAAGCCGGAAAGCGAATTTTATATTCATCCGTTCCTGTCATGAGTCCCGCTTCATGTTGTAAGAGGACTTTAGTAGAAATTTCTAAATCACTCAGTTTATCAATATCTATGCCTTTGGCTTTGAAACGTTCACGCAAAAAATCCTTCCAGACCTCTAAAGCAGGACGGCCTTCTAATTCATATAAAATATTATCTTTGGCTTTTGTCACCTTTAAAGGAGGAGAAATGGGCTGATGGCCATGCTTCACCGTGATAATGATGGGCGAACGCGACGCAATTAAACAGATACTCACGGCATCTGCAGAGACTTGATCTTGATTAAACACGTAAGTTTCTTTAAAATTCAAATTATCTGCAGCGGCTCCTCCAGCAAAACTGACGGTAGGTCCTAAGATACTTGCAGCAGCTAAAACAGTCTCTTCTCCTTTACCTACTAAGCCATCTATTAACAAAATCGCGGACCGATGCGGATGCCCTTCTACCTCTTGTGGTAAGCTTTGGGTGGCATTTTGAATCGCTTCAATAGGATCATTTTTTAATAGAGTTCCTATACCGGGATAAAAAAGATGAGTATCCGAGACAATAAAGGCACAGGCCACACCACTGTGCACAACATCTGTTTCAGTGAATTGACCCGCTGCTGTACATCCCACTAAAGGCACTTCCTCACCCGCCACACTTTTAACCCCTCTGATAACAGCCGCATAGTCATACTGTGCCGCACAAAAGAGCACCGCTAAATGTGGTTCACGCGCTTCTTTTAGCTTTTGTTTAGCTTGTTGAGCAGCAGCTTGACCCGCTTTGAAACCATCTTCTTCGGTGGAAATTCCTGTGACAAATTGAGTCGCCATAGCCTTACCAAAATTTTAAGTGTTTATTTTCATATATGTCTTACTTCTCCATACTCTTTTTTTGAGTTTCGATCAATACCCATAATTGTAATAGCATAGCATCAATACTCTGATGAATAATTTCTTGCCGAGAGCCTGATAATTGTAAAGCCCATACAAACGGAACTTGGTTTTGTCGCCCAACCGCCATCCAAATGGTTCCCACAGGTTTAGAAGGAGAAGCTCCCCCTGGACCTGCTATTCCTGTGATGGCTAAAGCATATTCGCTATTGAACAGTTTTAAAGCGCCTTGCACCATTTGTGTCGCAACCACACCACTAACAGCGCCATGTTGATCTAAAAGAGAGGAATTCACCCCTAAAATTTGTGTTTTAAGCTGATTGGAATAAGCGACTATGGATCCCAAGAAATACTGAGAACAACCCGGTACTTGCGTGAAACAAGCAGCTAAATTGCCTCCGGTACAAGATTCGGCAATCCCTAAAGTCCATTTCTGAGCAATAAAATACTCCTGAATTAAGGCCGCTAATTCAGCGCTTGTCATAAGATCTCCTCTCACATTGTCCTCTTACTTATAACTGCTTGGCACTTATTTTGCATAGTGATCCCTATTGATCCATGTCAGTATCTAATCCATGGGTTAAAAAGGAGCACGTATGAGACGAAGACTGAGGCGTCAAAATTTGGCCCTTCTCGTAATTTTAGTAGGTATCATTCTATTCCTTTTTTGGTTACCGGCCAAACGTGATTTACTCTCTACAAATGGCGGAGAAATCCGCGCTGCAATGGATATTGGATCGGGAGCCACTAACTTAAAAGTCGCCCGTATAGATCCCAAAACTGATAAAATTATCGCTCAACTCTTTGAAAAAACCATTCCGGTTCCTTATCAAAAACACTTAGAGCAATCCAAAGACAACACCTTTGACCAAGACGTCATGAATCAAGGAATACAAGCCATTAAAGAACTCAAAAAAGAAGCTGATCGTTTTCATGTGAAAAAGGTAGTTGCTGTCGCGACAGCAGCTTTCCGTAAAGCAGCAAATGCCGAGCAATTTGCCCGTGAAATTGAAAAACAAACAGGCGTTCAGGTCCGCATTATTAATCAAGATGAAGAAGGCATTTTGGCCTTTCGCGGAGCTCTCGCTTTAACAGCCGTACAGCCTCAACAAGCAGTGGTGTGGGATATTGGGGGAGGAAGCATGCAGCTCACTACCCTTTCGCCTGAAGGAACTTATTTAGTAGAAAAAGGTAAAACTGCTTCGGTTTTATTCAAAAATGCTGTCATTCAAGACATTAAGCATGAAAATATTAATACTACGCAATCCCCTAATCCTTTAACAAAAGAACAAATGCAAGCCGCAATGAATTATGCCGCACAACTCTCTCAAGAAACCGCTCCTTTTATCAAAGACAAATTGCATGATCCCAAAACACATGTCATTGCAGTAGGTAATTTATTTAATCTAGGCGTTAAACCTCTCGTCCATAATCAAATTGTTCACCGTAAAGCTTTAGAAGAAGCCGTCATGAAATGGGTCAATAAACCAGATGCTGAACTGCCCGGTGGAAGTTTAGTAGAAGTCACGGTGACTAATCCTTTGATGGTATTAGGTTATATGCAAGGATTAAATATTAAACAGGTCGATGTAATTAGTGTGAATAATGCGGATGGAGCGCTTACTTATCCTCCTTATTGGGAATAAAAACACACATTATACATAGTTAATTAATAAACGAATTAATTTCAACTAATAAATTAAAAAATGTTATAATATTATCGGTAGAGAGGAAGAATAAAGAAATTAATTCTTCTATTCTCTACCATCCTTAACGAGGAGGATTTTATGTACAATATTACACATAAGGAGTTAGAAAAAGTAGTAGGTGGTGATTGGCGTATATCTGCTCTACGAAATGCTGATGGCCAATTAATGGCCCAACCCATAGATAGTTTTAAGACAAGAAAAGATGTTAGGGATTTCCTAGATGCAAACCCTCTAATTGCTACTTATAATTTATCCAATGGCCATCATTTTTGGTATGATCTAACTACTTAGAGACTTGTCTAAAAGTTAGGGAAGTGACGATAGACGGTAGTTAGCACTATTCAACTAGTCGCCAAAATTAGAACGCAGAGGCGGCAGAGAGACGCGAAGACGCAAAGAAGGACAAGAAATAGAATGTTTAGATAAAAAAATAGAGAATTAGAAATTGTGTATAAAATTTCTTATACAACCTCATCTATCTTGTTCTCCTTTGCGTCTTCGCGTCTCTCTGCCGCCTCTGCGTTCTAATTTTGGCGACTAGTTGAATAGTGAGTGACTAACTCTCTATAAGAGGAGATTGAATCGCTGTTTTTTTCAATTCTTTACTTGGAAATAAATAATAAATGGGATGAATAGTCTCCGTCACCACCTCCACTTTACCAATAATCCCCGTCGAAAGCTGAATAGACGGACCTTGATGCGAAGTCCACTTGTATCCACTCGGATCTTGCGAGTCCTTCAATGGAATGGCAATCACTTGCGTCACAGGTTCTTGATTGGTAAAAAAACGGGCTAAATTGGCGTTATGGATCTGGCTAACGATCGCTTCCTCAGAGACAGGATAAGCCGAAACGCTCTCTACACGACTCAATAACGCGCCAAACTCTTTTGGATTGACAATAGAGAGATACATTTTCATCGTGCTGCCCTCATGAATATACTTTCCTGATTCACCAGGAAAATAGGCATAGAAGACAAGTCGTTCTTGAGAATCCCCAAATTCTGCATGAATAAGGGGTTGTTGCTCTTTCACCATTTCGCCTTCATAGACCAGAATTTCGATGACCTTTCCTTTATAAGGACTATAGATTTTGTTTTGCTCTAAAGAAATTTGAAGAACTGTTGCCTCTTGCTCAGCTTTCAAAAGCTCTAACTCTTTATTTTTTAACTCTTCTGTTCGATAACTTTGCATGAGCTTCGCTTGTACCTCACTCATGGCTTTTTGTTTTTCCGCAATCGCAATTTGCGTATCATGAATTTGCCTTTCTGCATCTTGTACAATCCCGATCACAATTAATTCTTCTCGATAGAGCTCTTGCTTTTTTTTGTATTCTTTCTCAAGAAACTGCATTTGTTGCTGTAAAAGCTTTACGGCATATTCCAAAGCGTTTAATTCTAATTTTAGCGCTTTTTTAGAAGCTTCTGTTTCCTTCTTTATCTGATGTGTGAGTCGTTGTACCTCTTTCTGCAAGGCTTCTACTTGAAGATGCGTCACGCGCAATTGTTCTTCTTTTTGGGCATCATACACTTGAGCAACCAAAGTTCCACTCTCAATTTCGTCTCCCACTTTCACAAAAAGTGTTTTGACAACACCTTTCAGCGGAGTTTGCACACTAAACAGTCCTTGCTGATTCAAAATAATGCCCTTGCCTTCAATATGAATAGAGAGTGTATCCCATATCGCCCATGCAAATAAGCTTCCAATGGCGATAAATAACGTGATTAATCCTATCCATAAATAAGGAGGAATGGTGCGACGCGCAATTTGATCTAATTGTTTTTCAATAGAGGACATATTTTTCATCTCATGCAATCAGCTGATGGAGATTTTACTTTAAAGGGCAACTGCGTGGCATCTTCCACCACAAAAGATCGGCAATCCTCTAAAGGAGCATAACGCAAAAGCGTGCCCGTTAGAAAGCGCAGTCTAGCAATATTTTTAGCAGCCAAATTTTGCAAACTAATCAATTGTACAATGGCATTAATTAAATACGATTCGAAGCTTAACAAAATAAATACCGTGCTATAACCTGCTATCAACTTTTTCGTCTCGTTGTGAAGCAAGCGATAATATTCATCCACAGCTTCTTGCGCTTTTTTAACTTCGTCTTGCAAAGACACGTGATTCTTTAAAGCTTTGCTAATCTCATTTAAAGTTTGCTGCTTTAATAAGCGTGTATTCGCAATGGTTTGCGCCCACTGCGCTTGCCTTTGACGAATGAGTCCTTTGGCTTCATCATGATAAAAAGGAGTCGAGAAAACAATGCCCACTGTAATATCCTTTTGAGGATGCTTCATATCCGTTGAAGAAAACACTGTCTCTGCATGCTGGCCAGATTTGCCATCCAACCAACTCATGCGTCCTACGACATCTAAACGGGGAAGATTAAAATTTTTAGCGCCTTGTAACAATAAAGTGAAGACTCCCTCACGCGTAGCAGAAGCTAAAATATCAAAGCGTTGACGATACACTTGAGGAAATAACTGACAGAAAATATGTGCCAAATCTTCCGGGTAAATGATTTCCGTGAGAGGAAAATCTTCTAGAGCTTCAAAACGCCGATCCTCGCAAGGAGCATTTTCATCCCATTCCCCCATGACAAATTTTAAGTCTTGAAGCGTATCATAATAAGCTTGCTCTGCTGCAAAACGAGCCACTACCTGAGAAGACAGTTGAGCCAAAGGCTGAAGGATATCAGATCCCGCTAATTGCTGATGTTCAATGAGATATTTAATATTTTCTACTAGAACTTCTAATCGTTTCTCACTCTCTATTTGTGCTTGAAGATTTTTTCGAGCAGCGACAACATCCCAATAGACGAAAGTAGTATTCAACACTTGCTCGGAAATGGATTGCAAGGTGTCAAAACGGACAGCATTCACGAGCTGACGGTTAGCCAACTCATTCATGCGCTCTAGGCTATATTGCCGCCCACGCAAGAGGGGCTGATCCACTTCTATGGTCACTCGACTTGTATTCAATTTATGGGGACAGTTAAGAGGATTATTGATTTTATCCACATCGACACTAAAGAGAAAGCGTGTTCCTTCTCTTGTTTGCTTGGTAATATCGAGATGGCCCACTGTTTCATGAGCTTTTAAATGCGTATGAAAAGCTCCACACCCAATATCTTGCTCAATAAGGCTGGGATTAAGATTACTCGCGCTATTCACACTACTGTAATCAACGGGTAAAAGATTTTGACCGATATTGACTAGATCTTTTGAGAAAGTGGATCTCCCCTCACTATTAAGAACAGGATCAAAAGGTGCAGCAGAGCTCTGTGCAATCCCTTTTTGAATATCGATATTTTCCAGAGAAATTTGAATAGAAGGTTGCTGAAGCAAATTCTTTAAAATAGCTTCCCTTAGTGCTAAAGACACGGGTGCAGCATCCGAATTCTCACAATCTTGAGCATAAATCTGAACAAAATGTACACTTAGTAAAACAAGCCAGATGTATCCTAGTTGACGTATATAGCACTGCACAGCCCTGTATCTCCCCGGACATAATAAAAACATTCCTTATAACCTGAGTTTTCGTACCTATGCAACTTTTAAAAGAGAAAACCGGCAAAAAGCTGGCATAAAATTGTGAACAACGTGGACTTCGTGGAAACTATTCAAATTTTATAGACTCAGTTTGTTAAATCATTTTGTTGTGTCCACGTCGTCCACTAGAGACGATTGCAAAAGTGTACGGAAATTTTTTTAAACGTTAATTTAACACGATGTGCGACTTATCCAAATGAATTTATTATGATGACGCGAAGCGTTTGGAGCCCCCAAGCAACTTCGTTGCTAATATCAAAAAGTAACAGCGACCTTTTTGGTAGTTGGTCAAAGTATACTTAAAAAGACTGGTTTTATCTGTGCGGTAGCACTATCACTGCATTAGCCCAGACCGAGCGCGTTTAGCGCTCGTTCTGGGTAAATAATGCCATTTGATTAGCACTGCGGTTAGCAGTGC
>JASBUW010000155.1 GCA_030147755.1 Parachlamydiaceae bacterium | reverse complement strand
CTGTCGTCGCTTCCGCGACTCTCATTTTATTATGGATTGATTCCCCACGTTCCGCTACAGGCCTAACCGGCCTTTCGCTTCACGCGGGGCTTCCCACTTTTGATCGCTGCCGCGATTAGCTACAATTGTCCAAACTTCAGTTGCGTAAGGTGAGTTAATAAAAAGAATGAATAAAAATAAATTAAATATTGCATTTTTATCAAATTTAGTTTACAATTAATTCTAGTTTAATCAAAAAAGGAGTAATTTATGGAGATTTTGGATTCTAATAGAACAACATCAACATATGATCAATTTCGTGAACTTACTCCTGAGGGCGCTAGACAAAGCCTAATTCACGCCAGTTTCAGTACACTAGAAGAAATCCCACCTTATCTTACAAGATCGCAATATACCTATTGCTATTCTTTGTTACCCCCGGAAAAAGCAAACAAACTAAAAGAAGCTTGGGACAGATTCACCGCAACGACCCAAAACCAATAATTTTCGAGCACGCCCAAGGGCGTGTCCGAAAATTCATAATGGCCTAAATTAGCAATTTCCAGACACGCCCCAGTCTTAAGAAGGGACTTCTAATGCTCTTGCATCAAGAGCTTCCTGAATGGTTTTCCCTTTGAATTGATTCAAATGACCCCATTTTTCATAAGGATTTGCTTTTTGCAATTCTTCTATGAGTGCTTGATCAATAACCCTATTACCAACAGTCTTTATTTCTGCTTCCGAAGGAACGGCAAGACTTGCATCAAGTAAACTTTGATTAACCACTTCAAACTTGCCCTCTTTTTTTATCGCAGCCACTCCGGACGTTCCATCAGGCAACGTTACCACCAATTTATAGTGTACGATAGCGGGATTGTTTTCTACTTCTTTTAGCACATTTCCTCTATGACTTCGGATCATGAGATAACCATTGACAATTGGTTGAAAAGGCACACAAGGATCTTTTTTAATACTTCGTTTTAAAACACGGCAACAAGAAATCAAAAGGGGAGATTCTATATCTAACAGTTTAAAATTTCCTTGCTTACTTTTTGCCACATTAGCCAAATCAACAACTAAACTATTTTCCGCTAACCTGGCATCTAATACCAAGGAAGAATTAATCGCTTTTTTCTTTAATTCACTTATGAGTTTTTCTGAAATAGCAGCCCCTTCATTGTGAATTTGTTGATTTGTAACACCAAAAACGTTCTTGCGCAATTCCGACTTAACTGTATCAGGATTCAACGCTCCGATTGCTTCTCCTCCAATTAAGCCTTTGCAAAATAGATCATCCTTTTTACAAGCAAATGTCTTACCTGTAGCAGTATTTCCTCTAACGGCATAAATGGTGGGTTTTTCATCATTATAGCGACGAGACATATTCATCATTTCTATTGTTGCATTCAACAAGACGACATAATGATCTTTATGTCTTTCCGGAATAAAATGAGCTTCGTCCTTAAGATAAGCCAATAGACGGTTACGATCTGTATAAAGTGTAGGATCTAAAGAATAAGTATAAGCTTCCGCTGTACTAATTTCTCCTTTACTTTTAGCACAACAGAGCGTACGCAATTCATAACTACCTCTAAGAGTATCTCTGCGCTTCTTCTGCTCAATTAAGCGATGCTCAACATATTTGACAGTTTTAAGCACTTCTTGAGCTCCATATTTATCAATAAGATGAAAAGCGTCTTCTACACTTTGATCACTCCGATCAGTGAAATATTTTTGTACCACTTGCTCAATAACAGGATCAATCTGAAGGTTTGAAGGTAATGGACTCAAAGACACTTTTTGAGAAGCTTTCTCCATTTTATCCACTACATCGTCTACAAATTTGATTGCTATATCTTCTTGTGCAGCATCTTGAGCTTGTTTAGCTATTTTTATCACATTATTCCAAATGTCCGTCACATATTGATTGATTTCGCTATTTTCGTGACCCACAAGGACAAGTAAATTTTTAGACGTTTCCAGATTCCCTAGACAAAAATTAAACAATCTCTCAGCAAATTGAGAAATATGCGCAGCATCCACACGCTGAATCGATCGACCTTGATAATTGGCTAAAAAATGTTCCTTAGCTTCATAAATATTGTCGGAATCATCAGAAAATTGATAATTTTTTTTAAAAAATTCTGAAGGAATTAATAAATGATCTCTTGAACATCCCATATTTACCTTAATTTATATATTTCAATTATCATTATAAAATAATAAATATTAATTTTTATTAAATTATTGATTAAAAAATAATTAAATAAATCTTGTAAATATAATTTTTTAAATAATTAATATTGTAAATTATATTATTTGAAAAAATTCTGCCTGAATGAGATCAGCATCACGGCAGATCTTGTCCTCTTGCCGTTTACGGTCTTATTCATCTTGTTAACAGGATAAGGCGGTAAGATAGATTAAGATCTGTCATACATTTATTTTAACGCTTGAAAAAGGAATGTAAAAGATCTAGAATGCGGTTTTTTAACCTTATGACGGATTTTTACACGGGAGACGTTCTCATGTCCAGAAATGATAAAGAAAAAAAAGACTCGAATCCCTCCAAAATAGCAGATAAAATTGAGCAATCTTTATTAGAAGCGCGACGTATTTTTATCTCTGATGCGGTTGACAGTGACTCTGCAAAAGAGATTATTCGTAAACTGTGGTACCTAGAGCTCACCCAGCCAGGTAAACCGATTCTGTTTGTCATCAATAGTCCAGGCGGAGCAGTCGATTCCGGTTTCGCGATTTGGGACCAAGTGAAAATGATTTCCTCTCCTGTGACAACCCTTGTCACGGGTCTGGCTGCCTCTATGGGATCTATTTTAAGCTTGTGCGCAGCTCCAGGACGCCGTTTTGCGACTCCGCACTCGCGTATTATGATCCATCAACCCCTGTTATCCGGTGTGATTAAAGGACAAGCTACTGATCTTGAAATTCAAGCGCGCGAAATGCTTAAAACGCGCAATGGATTGATTGAAATCTACGTGGAAGCAACAGGCAAAGATTTTGCCACCATTGAAAAAGCCATCGATCGCGACACTTGGATGACGGCTCATGAAGCGTTAGAATTTGGTTTATTAGATGGTGTGATCAAATCTTTCGATGAATTGGGGCTACAAAAGGCATAAAAATGCGTTGGCCGTTTGCCAAATATACAGGATGCGGAAATGACTTTATTCTTTTTGATAATCGTCAAAAAAATTTTCCCATTTCTCATCCTGGACTCATCCAACGCCTCTGCCATCGACAGCTTGGAATAGGAGCAGATGGCATTCTTCTCCTGGAGCCCTCTTTAAATCTACACGCCGATTGTTGCATGCGTATTTTTAATTCAGATGGCACTGAAGCAGAAATGTGTGGAAATGGATTATGCTGCTTTACTAAGTGGTTAGCAACATGTGGATTGAAAGGTCCCAGTTATTGCATTGAAGTCATGCACCAGCTCTACAAAGCCTCTTTAGTGGATGCGCATGTGTGCATTAACATGCAAGCACCTTCAGAGATGCAATGGAATATCCCGCTTAGTTTCAAGGAAGACTTTTTGCAAGCTCATTTTCTGTGTACAGGAGTTCCTCACGTCGTCATTTTTGTGGATCATATTGATCAAATAAATTTGCATGAATTAGGATCTTATTTACGCTATCATCCTTTGTGGCAGCCTCAAGGAACCAATGTCACTTGCGTAGAACAAATCGAGCAACAGCAATTGAAAGTCAGAACGTATGAACGTGGGGTAGAAGCAGAAACATTAGCCTGTGGAACAGGCGCTGTCGCAGCCGCCCTCGCTGCTGCTTATCAGAATCATTTAGTTAAGAGTCCTCTGCTTGTAGAAACCAAATTGGGAGAGAAACTTCTTGTGGGCTTTGTGCGTCAACACAATTTATTTTCGCATATTACATTAACAGGACCTGCTCAGGCAATTTTTGAAGGTGAAATTGACTTAGAACAATCAACAACAGAAAATCCGCTTTTTTCTTCGTTTTCCATTGCTTGTAACTTAGATAATTCAGTAAAATTAGAAATTTAAAAGCTAACTGACTTTAAGGATTTAAATTAACATGTGTGCCAAACTCAAACAAGAAGCGCAAAACCCTCTTATTCTGCGTTGCCATCGCTTAATGGAGGCCTTTGCCAAATCAGATGATGAAAGAGATTTCTACATTGACCGCCAAGAAGGATTTCTTCTCTATGTAGACCTGGATAAACCGCAAAATGAATTAGAAGTTTTAGAAGCAGAAGTCAAACAAAATGCAGATCGTTATTGCGCCATTCCTAAACTTACTTTTTATGAAACAAAGAAGATTATGGAAGGTTTTGTAAACGAAAAAGTCTATGACATTGATACGAAAGAAAAACTTCTAGATATTATTCAATCAAAAGAAGCACGTGAAAATTTCATTGAATTTATTTATGACCATCACGCAGAACAAGAAAAATGGCAACAATATTACCAAGAGCGCTCGCGTATTCGCATTATTGAATGGCTGCGTTTGAATCATTTTCACTTTGTTTTCGAAGAAGATTTAGATCTTCCTCGTCAATTGATTGAAAAACTCAAGCACAACCTTTTTCAAACAAAAGTAGGAAAAGACATTCAAAATGCACGTAAAGCATTAGTAGCCAAAGCTAAAACCTATTATTCTAATGAAGCACTTAATCCGCGGCCTAAAAGAGGGCGTCCTCCCAAACAAGCGGCTAAACCTGACATTGAGCCACAAGTGACAATTGATATTTATACCACTGTGAATCCGTCTGTCCGCCCTTTTCTCTTTGCTCCTGAAATTAATCTTTCGTCTGCTTTCTCTATTTTCTCTTCAAAGTTTGATACTGAAGAAGATTTATTAGCAAGCCGACGCTCAACCTTTGGATCTGCAGACGCTAGTTTAAACCAAAAACTCGCCTCTTTGCGTTCTCTTTCCAGTCGTTGGCTAGAAAAACCGGAGGCATCTGTCTCACAAGTACCAGAGAATACTCCTTATGCGATGGATAACCATTTTGGTGAAGATGACGAAGACGATGAAGATGAAGATTTTGAAGAGGAAGGATTACCTACTAAGTCTAAATCCAAAACCCTTGTGAAAAATAATAAAAAACCCCAGACAAAGGCGAAACCTCTTGTCAAGGCAAAACCTGCAAAAGTCCCTGCTAAACCGGAAAAACCCAAAGCAAAACGGATTATGCCTAAAATCAAACCTGAAAAGAAAAATAAGCCTCTTAAGAAATTATTACCTAAGAAGAAATAAAGGTAAGAAAATGGAGACTTTTTAAAGTCGCTTGTACCGGCATTTGATGGACCAAATGGACCTGATGGACCTCATAGACCTAATGGACAAAACAAGTAAACTCTATTTTAACAACCAGCTTTAACTATTTCCGGTACGTCATACACTTTATGTCCATTAGGTCTATGAGGTCCATCAGGTCCATTTGGTCCATCAAATGCCGGTACAAGCGACTTTAAAAAGGAATTTCATGTCTCACTTCCGTTATTTTATTCTCTTTTTAATCACGATGAATTCTTCTTTCTCTTTGATGAGCGTGGAAAAACCCCTTCATGAAGTAGCCAGCTTAGGGGCTGCCACAACAGGTGCTTTAGTAGAAGGAAAAGTAGGTTCCATGCGTAAAAGCTGTCGTCAGCGTTTTTATTGTCAATCTTCCGGTCCAAAGCCTGGTTTCTTAGGACCCGAAATCGTGGCGAAACCTTCCAGTATAAAAGATCAACCAGGTATCTTTCCCGCTCCTTTGATGGGACTGGACTCTCTAACTTTTACTTTCACGTGTCAAAATCAAGATGCGACTCTTACACCCGTCATTATAAAACCTGATGGAACTGCTGTTTATGGACAACCCATGAGGAAACAAGAAACCCAAACTGTCATGATTTCCTCGCCTGCTCAAACCGGCATTTATACACTCTTTGCTTTAGCCCACCAAACGAGTCCCTCTCTCGCTTGCCTTCATGTGAAAGTCACCACTAGTACACGTCCTGAACAAACCAAGTCTTTTTATCTCGAGCCTTTTACAGGCTTTCAAAAAAATTCTGATCATATTAGCGATGAATTTGTTTACATTTCTAATAAAGATTAGAAGCACGCAAAGAAAAATTTTAAAAGCACGATTAATTATTTACTAAAATTAAATTAAATGCTATATTATCTTCATTAATTTTAATGTTAAAATCTTATTGTAAAGAGTATTATGCTAAATATTGTTAAAACATGCGATCGATTGGCCTGTTTTTTAGTAGATCCTGCCAATTCAAAATATTCCTCCAGCCGGCAAAGATTAGCATGGGCCACCACTATTTTAATGGGGATAGCCACTTTAGGATGCATTCAAATCATGAGCATCTTGTGGAGAAAATGGCGGCTTATTCAAGCAAAAAACGAAACTCAAGAGAAAATACATCAACTTTTTCAAAAAATTATTAAAGGAAAAAGCGATGAACAAAAACAACTTCCTCTTGCTATGCCTTTAACACCTGCACTTTCTGATGATACATTCCTTACAGAAGATAAAACAAAAAATTTATCAAAACATCTAAAATTGCTTGAAGAAGATGAAATTGAACCAGAAATAAGCCCTACCACACAATTTGCACCTACTAAAGACACCTCACATGATGATAAGCCTGCTATCCCTAAAAAAGAATCCAATCACTTTGACCAATTGCCCTTTCACAATCTGATCTTAAATGAATTGAATGAGTCCTTAGCACCAGAACCTGTTAAAGAACCGGTTGCAAAAAATAAAAAGACATTTCAAAACCCGCCTCAAATACAACCGAAACCTATAGTTATTGAAAAAGAATTAGATTTTTTTGATCAGTTGCCCTTTCACATTTTTGATTTACCTGATCCACATGCACCATTACCAGCGAAACCGATAGAAGAACCCATTGCAGAAAATAAAATTGAACCGAAAGCACCGGCTAAACCATTAGAACCTGACTTAATTGAATCCTCACCACAGCCTTCCTCTGTGATTCCTAACTTATTTCTTTTGATGGACGCTTTACGAAAAGCAGGAACAAATATCCATGTAGAAGTAGAAGGAGTTCAATTTATTTTAAGCTCTTCTTGGTTAACTGATAAATCAGCCGTGATTAATATTCAGGATAAAGATAACCATCAAAAAAGAAACCACGATAACAAATTGGGATTGGTGGTCAATAAAGCCGGTGAACTCCTCTCTATGAGTATAAATAATGTTCCCCAAGAAAATCAGCTTTTAGAGATTCCTGTAGAATTTATGCCTCAATGGAAGGCTTGCTTTGCAAAAGCCTTAAAAATGACTTCTACTTATGAAAACGTGTTCCTACATGAAAATGGTAGGGAAATCTTAAATAACATATCCATTGAACTCCTAAGACGAGGATTACAAGACATTCCAGAATTTCACCTTACACAGTTTTCCGAATTACTTGCTGCCAAACTTAGGCAGTCTAACCGCTTCTCTCCCTTCGCCACTTTACTACAAGACCATCTTCAGCTTGACGGAACTATTACTATAGAAGATCTTTCAAACAGTGAATTTAAAGAAAAAATCAATAAAAGCAGCTCTCCTAAAACTTCTGTACATTTCTTGAAAGATAACTTGCAATATGATCGCTCCATAGATGCAGGTGGACCCTCAAGAGATTACTTTGATGATTTATTTGCAGGCATCATGAAAAGCCAAGCCTTGCGCTTTCAAACAACCAAGACATCCTTATTCATGCCTAGAACTAAAGAAGATTTTAAAGATAGCTCCTGTTGGCCCAAATTAAATGCAGAAGAACAATCCTTATATCAGAAAATGGGCCAGTGCATCATGTTTTGCCACAACTCTCCCAAAGAGCGTCTCCTTCTTATTGGCCATCATTTTGATAGTTCTTTATTCAAAGCGGCTTTCAGTTTAAAGGCGGAAGAAATCAATACGCCTTTCAACGAATTGCCTTTTGCAACAAAATTGAAAATATTCAAATCTATAGTAGAAGCTCAAGAAGAAACCATGTACGACAGCAGAATTGCTTTGCTTGAAAAAGAAGCATGGACTAATCAAGAATTACAAAAAGCAGCTCAACAGGCTATTTACGCAGAGTGTTTACCGGAAGAGTTCGTTCAAGCAGATGATTCACCTGATATGGAAAAAATTAAGGCATACACTACGTCTGAAAAACTAATTAGAAATGCTGTAATCGATTCTTTATTTGGACGTAGCAATAACCAAGGAATCTATAGCACGCAGCTTGCTCCTATTCATGCCATTGCCCAAGGCATGAAATCTATTTATGACTTACTCTTTCCTAACAAACACACAGCTAATCACTATTGGAATAACACCTTCTTGAACACGAATTATCATGATTTTAGCACAAAGATACAAGGTAGCATTGATCGTCAAAAGATTGTCGATAGTTTTGAAATAAGTTTCATCTCGGATGCTAACCAAAAAATGGAAATTACAAAAAAAACAAATTGGTTAAAAGAATGGTTAATGGACGCAGAAAAAGGAGCGACGGAAGAAGAAGTCAGAAAATTCATCAAATTTGTGACGGGTTGCTCCACTCTACAGGATAAAAAACCAATTGCTATTAGATCTCAATCTATAGAAAAATTAACCTCTATTCCTAGCGTCCACACCTGTCACTTCGTTATCGAATTATCTCCGGTTCCAGTAGGTAATCTCGAAAGCTATAATGATTTTACTAAAGAAAATTTCATTAAGGGTTTGCGAGAAATCGCTTTTACTCAACTAGCTTCCTATTCAATTGGTTAAAAAACTTGCTGTACACGACATGGATTGTCCTTTAATTTAAATTTTTCATTATCCACCTACTACGAGGGGAACAGCTCGTTTTATTTTAGCGTGCACGTAATCTATTGCTTGATCTTGTAAAAGACGAATTTGCACGACGAGCTGATGCACGCTCCAGGCCACTAAAGCCGTAGGATTAGTTTCTACGGCTCCCAAAAAAGTAAATAAATTTACAGATATCTGCATGCCACAGGAAACAGCTGTTAAGCAAAATGTTTGGAAACTTTTTCCATCCGTCTTCGCCCACGCATAAGCAACAGCTTGATTCACGAAAATCGCCACTATACAATAACGAGAGAACTGTGGAGGGCTTGATACCGCAAGCATTGTCAAAAAATTATTCACTCCATGAAATAAAATACTTTCCGCTAAATTTTGATATTTTTCCGTTAAATATCCACAAGAAACACCCAATAAATAGGTCCAGATAAATTGCTGACAAGCTCCTTGAATATTTTTGTGAGGGTTTTGTAAATGAAAAGCAGCAAACACAAAAGACGAAAGATGCACACGAAAAATTTGTTGAAAACGTAAATCGTCTTCCGGTGCTTCTTGCTTCCATATTTTTTGATATAAAACACCTGCAATGTCATTATAAACGATTTGTGTAAAATGAAGTCCTTTCAGGAGTATACCGCGAAACCAAAACTCCTCCCAAATAGGAGCTTGAATGATCACATCAAATGAATCTTGTTTCCAAATTTTCACCGATTTTTTAATAAAATTTTGACGCAATAAATCTAAAAAAGCAACCGCTGCAACAAGGCGTTCTAATTTCTTAAGATAAGCTTCTATATCCTCATACTTGATAATCACATTCAACGAAATATGGCCGGCAATAATCCCTAACGCAGAAATATGAGAAAAATCAATCAAACCTGCATTTGTGCAAAAATGATGCAGTCCATTTAACAACACTCCACTCGAAAAATGTTGATATTTATCGTTTAAATATCCACATCCTACCCCATTGACATAAGCCATCAAACCTTGATAAACAACCGTTTTCTCATTATAAGAATAACGGGACAAATGTAAAAAAGTAGACACAAGAGCCGCAAGATGAACACGGAACATTTGTTGCCACCATTCTTCATCCGCTGTTAAAACAGGCTTGCCTTTATAGTGGTTCCACTTCTGTTGTAAATACTGCACACCACGTAAAATCAAAAATCGACAAACCACCTCTTCCATGACCGGCATTAAAACTGTCGCCACCAAAAATTGTCGCTTTAGAAGAGTAGAACCACTTTTTACCCAGTATTGACTCCACAAATTTAAAAATAAAACCGAAGTAGCTAATTTAACTGTTTCAGCTACAAGCCAGTAAGCTTTACCATAGAAAGGATGGTTGACAATAATTTCCGTATAATTATTTGGATAGTAAGAATCAATTTTCATTTTTTAGCTTTATTTAATAAATAAAGCAAATTTTAACAAAAACTACTATTCTTTGCAATTATAACATTGTTTTACTTAAAACAATTCATTGAATATATCAAAAAAATTCTTTAAAAATTTAAAAAATAACACTATATTCCAAATTCCATACTTTAAGGGATTAATATGTCTACTCACTCTTCTTTTTGGCCGCTTTGCCAGCAATTGCAACAGGGACGCTTTGTGGATCTTACTCATCCTTTTGATGAGAATATTCCTCATTTTGCAGATGCCAAGAAGATGTCGGTAGAAGAGATCAGAAATTATGCTCAACACAGTTTCTTAGTGCAATATTTTCAATTCGAAGGGCAATGGGGAACACATGTAGATGCTCCCGCGCATTGTTGTCCGGAAGGACGTACAGTGGATCAAATTTCGCCGCGAGAAATGCTTCTTCCTCTCGTGGTGATCGATATTCATGAAAAAGTTGTCCATAATCCTGATTATATTTTAACTGTGGATGATGTACTTTCTTGGGAAGATCAGTACGGGCGTATTCCTCAAGGGGCTTTTGTGGCTTTACGTACAGATTGGAGCAAAAGATGGCCCGACAATACTGCCATGCAAAATTATGATCAAGATGGCATTCCTCACACTCCCGGATGGGGTTTAGATGCCATGTCTTATCTCTATGATGAATGTCAAATCACAGCATCTGGACATGAAACAATTGATCCAGACCCTGGTATAAGGGCAAAATCAACGAATTGGGCGTGTGAAAGGTATATTTTAAATAAAGATCGCTATCAAATTGAATTATTAGCCAATTTGGACCAGTGCCCTTTCACAGGAGCTATCGTGATCTGTTCATTTCCCAAGCCACTTCGAGCTTCCGGCTTTCCTGCACGCGTTTTCGCTATTTGCCCCTCTTGTTAAAAAAGGACAAAGGACAGACATCAAGGGCCTTAAGAGACAGTTGCAAAATTATTTAATATGAGATTTGCAACTGTCTCTTAAGGCCCTTGGTTTCCTTTGTCCTTTTTTAAGAAGGCTGAAAGCGATGATCTAACCACGCACTATACTGCTCGAAAGCTTGTGCCACCTGTTTAGGTTCTTCCACCCAACAAAAATGACTTGCATTCTGGATCGTATTCAACCAGATATTAGGACGATGAAATTTAGCACAATCTTCAAATACACAAGGCGGCGTTACAAAATCATGTGTGCCCATGATGATCAACGTTTTCAAATGCTGAGGTACCCATAATGCCTGATAGCGTGCTAAAAATTCTCTACCCGCTTGATAAGCTTGGTAATTGAGCGGAATGTCCTCTACCATTTTACGCCCTGCTTGCCAAGCTTGAGGAGTAAACCAATAAGGAATGGACTCTTGGCAATATTGACGCATTGCTTCTTCACTAGGATTTTGTAGATATCGTTGTAAAAGTTTTTCTCGATCAGGCAATTGCTTATCTTTGCCTATCTCACGCGATATTTCCCTATGTACACAAGAAGGACTCGTATTTAAAAGGACTAAACCTTTGAGCTCTTTTTCTAGTTCAGGACATGCCAAAGCGAGCATTCCCCCTACCGAATGGGCAACAAGAATGACTGATTCTAACGCCTTAACTGCCTCAAGTAAAGTTTCTGTCCACTTCGCATAGGTGTCAGGACCATTATCCCGTTTATTTGATCCATTACCAGGCAAATCTAAGTGCCAGATGCAACCAGGCACATCTAGTAAACGCGTGATTCCATGAAAATACTCTGATCCTAATCCCGGCCCTCCCGGCAAGAATATCCAGTGATACATCTTCCCTGCACGCGTACTCATCAATTGAAGACGCGCATGATGCGCTGTCCATAAATAATTTTTGGCATACATAAGCGTTGTCCTGAACGTTATCATGGTTTGTCTCACTTTAATGAAATTTTTTTTTAAATTGCCAGTCACAAACACTTGTTTTAAATACTACAATTGTCGTATAAGTGAAAATTCATCAGGAGGTCCAGTGTGACAAGAAAACGTTTATTTGGAGAATTAGAGTGGGCAATTTTACAACAAGTGCAAGCAAAAGGAGAAGTCACCGTTAAAGATATTTATGAAGGATTAGGCCGAACAGTGGTTTATACAACTGTGATGACAGTGATGACGCGCCTGGCAGAGAAAGGGGATTTACACCGCAAAAAAGAAGGCCGGTCTTATCTTTATTGGATTCCTCAGGCATCCAAAACCTCTTCTTTGGGATTAGTAGAACGTCTGAAACAACGCTTATTTGGCGGCCGTTCATTTGCCATGATTCGTTACCTCATTGATTCGGGAGAAGATTTAACCGCGCAAGATTTAGAAGATATGAAGAAGCTTGTTCAAAACAAAGAAGAATGTGGGAATTAAGCCTATGGAAGCATTATGGGCAATTATCGTGATGAATGTAGGAATCAATAGCCTTCTGGCTTTTTTTTCATCTAGTTTTCTGATTTTAATCGCTTTAAAACTATTACGTATTCAAGAAGCACGGTGGCAGGCCTTATGTTTGCTTCTTCCTTTTATTAAACTCCTCTTTGATCTTTCTTCTTATCAATTCTCCAATTGGGCCTTAGCTCAGCAGATTAATCCCCTCACCTGCCCTGAGGGAACACGTATTCTATCACTAGAATTGATCCTACAAGGACTTTATTATCCTTTTTGCTATGCAGGCTTATTTTTAGAAGAAGGACAATCTTTTACAGTAGCAGACATTTTATGTCTGACCATAGGGCCAACTTGGACCATAATAGGGGCCCTTCTTTTCATTATAGGCACCGGGGCTTCTTTAGGATATGGTTATTGGCATTATCATCTTTTTCGTAAATGGCGCGAAAAGCTATTGGAAACCTCTACACTTTACCAAGGCCGGCTGTCTTCACCTTTACAAACAAATTTAGAGAAGCAAAAAATCAAAATCTATGCGACTCCCACGCAGCAAATTCCTTGTATAACCGGACAATGGCGTCCCCTCATTTTCTTACCTCAAACACTGATACAAGAGCTAACACAACAAGAACTCGAAGCGATTATTGTCCATGAAATGGCGCATGTGTATAAGAAAGATCTATTTTGTAATACTTTTTTATTTTGGGTTTGCCACTTGTTTTGGTGGATTCCCATTCATTTTATCAAGAAACGTTTAGAGCTAGCGCAAGAATATGCTTGCGATCGCTATGTCATCCAAAACAACATAGAAAGCCGACACTTAGCTAACGCCCTCTATAAAGCTTCTTGCTGGCTTTATCCTCATCAAAAGCAAATTTTTGTGAAATCTTTGATCACCCCCTGTAATACGACTAAGCGCATACAAACTCTACTTGCACCTGCCTCTTCTTCCTATTCAAAAATCATCAAAGGCGTGCAATATACAATGCTGATCGGGTGGATGATTCTCGTCTTTTTTGGCAAGTTTTGGACATTCTAAGAATGTCCCTTTTTTAAATTGAAATACTACAATTGTAGTAAGGAGAGTACTTATGAGATTTTGGATTTGGGGTGGCGTGATTTATTTGACTTGTACATGTGGAGGATTAGCGAGTCATTTTCAAGAGCGAGAAGAAAAACAAGTGATTGAGCTCGCACAAATTTCTTTGGAAGAAATTAAGCAATTCTTCGAGCAACAGAACCATTCTACAATTTTAATGTGTGCTGAGGGTTTATCATTACCTATTAGTTTTTTTCTCAGAGGCGATTTAGTCGAATTAAATCATGATGGAGAGACTACCCATACCCTGTTGATCAAACGTGCATTTTATTTGTGCTGGCAAGAAGAACAACTTTGGATTAGTTTGGATGGACAAACATGGCAAGACTGGCAGAAGGGATTGACAGGCTCTTTATCGGTTCTTCTCAGTCCTGCACCAGATGTAACGTTGAGTCTCGGAGCAACTGCTCATATCAGAAGTTAAATAGGCATCTTTGTAACGTAGACTTTAGAGGTAATTCCGTAATTGCCTCGTCTATTCTCATTAATTCTCTTTGTTTCTCTCTGTGCTCTCTGTGGTTATTTTATTTATTAACCACAGAGAGCACAGAGAGAAACAAAGAGAATAGACGACAAATCACCTTAGCGGTGGTGTCCTCCACCATGGTGGCCACCGTGGTGACCGCTATGATGTGCCTCATGGTGGCCGCCATGATGCCCACTGTGATGCCCACTGTGATGCGCTCCATGATGAGCTTTATGATGTTCATGATGCTGCTCATGATGTTCAGCATGATGACCTGCATGATGCGCCCAATGGTGATGGTTAAAATGGTGAAATCCATGATGTCCATAATGCCATTTAGCGTGCCACTTGTGAAAGCTTTGGGCTAAATGATCGTGTGTATAATGTGCTCCTTGACCATAATAGTAGCCCGCTTTATAGGTAGGACCTGTCGTGTAGTAATACGAAGAAGTGGTGTAGGGTTCTCGTTGTAAAGGTAAAGCATTTCCTTCATCCAAGATGTCCACAATATTATGTACATGCCCTGAATGCCTCACCGGCGCTGTTTTTACGACTTCTTCTTGTACTCTCTCGGGATTCTGCTGATTAATAGCTAAAATTTGTTCATTCACTATTGTTTGTTGTGGATTTTTCGTTTTGTCTGTTTCTTCTAAAGGTTTTGACTTATCTTTTTCTAAATCTTGGTAATGAGAAGGCTCTAAATGATGAATAGATTTATCCGGTTTTTGATTTGCTTCTGCCCCTATAGCATAGGGCGCTGAAAAAGCTAAAGTAGAAGTTAATATAATACCAAAAGTTGTTCGTTTCATTTTTAGCATAATTCACTCCCTCCATTACTTTAATTTAATTACATCGCTAAAATACTTTAATACTTTTCCATATAATTAATTCCGATTGAATTACAAACTTTTTTAAGAGCTAGCCAAGGAAGACGATTTTTCATTTTTAAATGTTGGTGATACACGGCAATGTATTCAATACCTCCTACGGCTTTGCGCATTTTTTTAGAGGCAGAAGCCCCTGCGCTTAAGTGAAAGACAAGTTGACGCTCATAAGCTTCTAGCATGAGCATGGTAGATAGTAAACGATAGAGTGAAATCTCTTTGGAAAGCGTGCGATCATATCCGAAGAAAGGACAAAACATCATTTGATTACGTGTCACATATCCGATCACGCCATCAATACGTCCATCTTTCCTTAAAGCTTTAAAAGTTAAGGATTGATTCAACAAAGCTAAGCGCAAGAAATTTTCATTAAATTGAGGAATAAGGGAAGAGTATTTTTGGACATATAAATCGCGGTAAAAGCCAATTAACCGCGGAATGTCCTGGTCTGTGAGTTGTTCTGCATCTATGATCTCATAACCGCTTTGATTTAACAATTTAAGATCACTTTTAAATAAGCGTGAATCAAACAAAGAGGTTTGACGAGGATCTAACACATAAATTTGTCGACTGGCAATATAGTCAAATCCCACTTGGTTTAACGTTTGATAACATACAGGATTAGTTTGCGCATCTACAGATTGAAAAATAATGGCGTGAGAAGGAAATTTGCTCTGTAAAAAAGAAGCGATTCTTTCGATTTGTTTGGGCTCTAACTGAGGATATAAATTTGTCGAGACCATCCAATTATTCACAATCACCACTTTATTCACTCCACAACGCTTCAACAGCTTAGCCATCCCCCATAATAATCCTGAGAAGGCATTTTTTAACCATCCACTCACCAAATGATCTAAAGATTCTTTTGCGTAAGAAATATAATAACTATAAGGAGAACACACGTAAGAATTGTCATACTCTGCTTCATTAATCGTGACAGGCAACACCACGTCGTCACACACTAACACACGCAGATCTGTTTGCACATTCTCAATATAGGCCTTTACTCCTTGTTTAATCAAAGGCGTTAAAAAGGCTTTTGCATATTGTCCATCTGCGTTTTGTGGCCAGGGGCAATCAGCCAAATTGGAATGATCATATAACTCGAGTAAAGGAAGTGGTTTAGAAGGTGTCTGTTTTGCACTTGGCCTTTCTAAAAGATGTGCCAACAGTTGTTTGGCAGTTTGCGTATTTTGTGCTTCTAAAGTGGTTTTAGACATAGCAGCCATCTCCTTAATGCTTATAGATAGGCATTCGAAATAGGACGACACTCTTAAAACCGGAGCTTAGAAGATTAAATCTTTTTTTTAAATTTCTTTACTCTTCAAAAACCGGAAATTTTGTTTATAGTGATAATTAAATAAATTAGTAATACTTTTTAACTTAACTTAATAATAATTAAATATAATAAACACAATATTAACCTAAAATAGTAATTAAATATGTGTTTATATTAACAAACAAGTTAAAACAGGACGTGTAATATGGGAGAATCTCTTAAAATATCTACCTCAATCGCCAGCTTGGTGCCTAATGTATCCATGATTAGTGATAAACCAGCGATGGCTAACAAAACCACTATTACGCGAAAAGAAGTGGAATCAAAGCCACAACCTTCACCCTCACTTTTCATTCAACCTAAAATGATCTATTTTTTTGGGACGGAAATTTTAAACAATTCTGAATCGGCTCCTCTGACAGCAGAAAAAGTTTCGGATAAACCTGCAAAACCAGGCATTGTCAGAAGAATTATAAATTATTTTGAAAGACATTTTGGCAGTCTCTCAGAAAAAGAAACCCAACAAATACGTCTCATTAAAAGCTCTCTCGCAGAAGTCAATGATTTACTAGAGCGTGATCAAATAGCTTTAAAAGATACAGCATTAGCAAAACAGAATCGTAAAGGACAAGCTGTTAATTCAGAAAGCTTATTAGAAACAGAAGAAGCTCAAATAATTTTTAGAACTAATTTTAGATTATTGCAGACAAAATTAAATAAACTTAAAGAGTTAAAAACACAAGCAGAGACTTTAGCTGAGAAACACTCTAATTGCAGTGCTTTACCTAATGAAATACAGGCTTTAGAAAAAAAAGTAGAAATTTTGAATACACGGCTTAATGTGACGAACGAATTACAAAAACTCGAAGAAGTGATGGTCAAGTATTCTAAAAATGAATCGTGGGACAATTTTGTAGCCATTAGACAGCAAAAGCTAAAATTCGAAGATACATTAAGATTAGCCATTAGAATTCGTCCTGAATTACAGAGGGATAAATATATTAAAGCTTGCTTGAAACAACCAGCACCTTTATCTGCTGCAACACTGGCACGCATGATAGAGCGGGCTTATCCTCAATTATCTAGTCATTTGGAACATGTATTTGATCATCTCGTCACTATTCAAAAGGAGCGCATCTCTCAATTAGAGCAGAAAGCTGCAAGAATGAACACCCTATTCACCGGTTACAGTAAAATTGCTAATGAAATAAACACTATTGAGCAACATCTTTACACACCCTCTTGGTATGATTCTTTTCTTGATAGACAAGCTCAGCTTAAAAAGAAACAGGGCGAATTAGAGGCAGTATTCAAATCTATTCAAGAGGAAGACACTTTTAATGCAGATGAAGCTGCTTGGGTGCATGCGCTCGCTAACAAACATTCTCAATATAAGCTTATAAGTCATAATATTTATGAAATGTCTAAAGCTTTTGCTCACAGTGAAAATAGAGAAGATGTCTCATGCGAAATGAACGAGCTTATTATTTTACTAAAATCTTACAAAAACAATTTAGAGGACGCTGAAGAGTTATCTAAAAATCAATTGCAAAAAGCCGCTAGACAAAACAGACGCTCTAAAACACAACCCCGCTCTCAAAGAATGTCTAGTGTCAATCGACAAAACTCTATTAGCGATACGCTGGATAGCTCACGCCGCCGCTTAGTCAAAAATATTGCAGAGAGTCTAAAACCAGCTATTACGACAATCTATGAAGAGAGTCGACAAGTTGTCCATCAATTACCGGAAGGTTTTGAAGGTTTGTCTTCTATTGAGCAATTAAAAACATTAACTGTTCTCGCTTTCCCAAAACTAGAAAATCGTATCTCCCACTTGATTCATTTGATGCAAGCCATTGCTGATCTACAAACAGAAGAACAACAAACGTTGACACAACAAGTGGAAGAGATCATTCTAAATATTCAACATCCAGCGGCAATTGAAATAAAAGCTGAAACAAAAGCTGCTCCGCCGCAACTGGATCCACTTCAACAAGATTTTATAGAAGCGGAAGAACCTTCTGTTATAGTGAAAACACCTATTACTACAAGAAACGCACCTACAGTGACCGCAACTGAAACGATACCTCCTAAACCAGAAGAAAAACAACAGAAAGCAGAAGCAACAGCTGAGGTTTTCACTCCTGTTGTTACGCCTTCTTCAGCATCTATTCCGCAGGCTTCAGAACCAGTTGCAACACCAACAAAAAATTCTAGTGTAGCAATAAAAGAAGAACCACAGGTCACTGAACCACCTAAAACAGCTACTGTGCCGCCACCTCCCCCTCCACCGCCTCCTGCTCCAAAAGTTAAAACTTCAACAAAAGTGACGCAAGCAACAGGATCTTTAACCGATCAGTTAAAAACTGTTGAACTTCAAGCTGCTCAGCAAAATGCGCCTAAGCAAGACGCTAACGCCTTGCTGATGCAAGCAATTCGAGGTGGAGTACAACTACGCAAAGTAGGGGCACCCGTACAACTGACTCCCCAAGAGAAAGCTAAACAGAGGCTTGAAGAAGGAAATGACCTAGCTTCAGCTCTAGCTAGACAAGTTCTTGCAAGAAGAAATGCTGTTACAGGTGGAATTGCAGATTAAATAAACTTTTCAGCTCAAACCAGCCCAAGAGGCTGGTTTGAGTTTATTTTTTGAATTTAAAATTAAAAAATAGTTCGCACTTTATATTCTTAACTTGAGGATTGTATGAACTTGATCAAATTTACTGTGGCTTTCATCCTAACGACTCAACTCGCGTGGGCAGACTATCGTCA
Organism: Parachlamydiaceae bacterium; assembly: GCA_030147755.1. Lineage (GTDB taxonomy): Bacteria > Chlamydiota > Chlamydiia > Chlamydiales > Parachlamydiaceae > JASBUW01. The sequence goes on along the minus strand of JASBUW010000155.1, from coordinate 7,516 downwards.
AGATGAAGCAGCTGAATTGCGTTTTTTATTAAAAAACACCACAGCTGCCACAAGCTTACCTAAAAGCTTTTATATTCCGGAAGGCTATTGGGAACAAATTGGTTCTGTTGTGGATAATGAAGAAAATCGCAATGAAAGAATTTTAGCCACCTACGGCCAAAATATCTATGATGGCGCCACGTGGCAAATTGCTTTAGCCATGATGGGTGAAACAACAATTGCTTCTCAGCAAACCAAACGACTGCTTGCAGGCCAATCAGGCGATTTAAAGATTCGTGCTTCTGATAAAGTGTTCCAATATGGAGACTCAAAAGTTAATTTTCCGGATAACGGTTCTTTTTTCTTTCGCATGATTTCCGATCAATGGAGCCTTACAGATCCCATGACAGGAGAAACTGTCAATTGGATGGACTGGAAACCTATTTTAGGGGAAAATGCGTGGGCCGCGCTCATCGGACCCTTACAAGTAGCTTATGCCAAATATCACGGACAAATACCCTTAGATAGTGAAGAAGTCAAATTAGCAGTTAACTTATTACCGGCTCTTAAAGCCATGCAAAGTCCTATAGGTGGAATTTACCACAGCACGTGGGGTGTTTGGGGAAAAAGCCCGCATGATATTTCCACTGAGAATAATGCCTCGCTCTACGCAGGCTTACAGATGCTAAAACAAGTTCTACTCAATCAAAAAGATCCTCAAAATCTAGTCGAAACGCAAGTCAATCCTCTTATTGAAGGCATTGAAAAATTTTTCAGAGATTATGCCTATGATCCAGCACAAGGGGTCATTTTGCAAGGGGGCTTATACAATGCTCCTGAGCATCCTGATCAATTTATTCCTTCTACAGATTTTGCCGTAGATGTGCAAACTTGGGGAATTACTGTCATTGGTCCTAAAAAAATTGATGAATGGTTTGGTTCAGGCACTGCCTACAAGATTTGGCAGAATACCAAGAAGAGAGGCGGTTTTTTTGAAAATGGCGTTCTCAAAGGCGTCGGCTATACAGATGGTCCTTCTGAAGTACTTTCTGTTGAATGGACACTTGGCGCTATTCTCCTCGTCAAAGAACTAGATAAAGTTTATCACTTGCCGGACCTACAAGAAGATGCTGTCACTATGCGTGAAGGCGTTGAAGCCTTAAAAGAGGAAGTGATAATCGATGGCGAAAAAACACTTGCTTTTGATTATGCTAATACACGTTATTTTATTCCCTTTGGCTGGTGGTCAAATAAAGTGCCTAGTCTCACCTCAACCGCTTGGGCCATGATGATCGACCGTAATTTCAATCCCTTTGTCTTAGGTGGCGGCTCTCAATAAAAATTTCTTAGAGCGTGTTTAACTCAACCACTTCAAAATAGGTGGTTGAGTGCATTTTAATAGTGTAGCGCGTGAATGACTTCTTCAGCATCTATTACTTTTACATTGGCAGGCAGCTTCAATGAAGAGGGTTTTTCAGGCAAAAATAAAACATAAAAAAACTTTTTATGATGTGCATGAGAAAGAGCAGGCATGCCCTTCGACTTCATCAATTCTATTGTTTTATAAATCCAATGAGCGGGAGGCATTTTTGAAGTCCATTTTACTTCTCCAATCAGCAATGCTTGACCATCCATTGACTCTGCTAATAAATCCCATTCCGGTCCTTGACCATGCCAATAACGCCCTGCTTGACCAAAAAAAGGTTCTCCCCATTGCTGTGATAACCAAGGAACAGCTGATCGACAAATTTCTTCCCAAGCATTTGAAAAAACTGCTTGAAGATTCTCTTTTAACCATTTTTGGCGATTCACAGCTAATGTTTGTGCAAAATAACTACGTCTGGAAGCAACAATATCAAACCAAAATCTAACAAAAAAATCTTTCAGTTTATAAAGCGTTTTTTTAGAGTTGTGCTCATAAGTACCAAAAGGAACTTCGCGTACAATTAAATCAAGCTCCATTAAACGTTGCATGGGTCGCGTTAAAGAAGTGGCTGGCAATCCGATACAACTCGCAATTTCAGATAAACGATGCGATCCTAAACCAATTGCATCTAAAATAGGCCTTAAACTTATCGCTGAAGGGATTTCTTCTAAAAGCAAGCGATTAGGTTCGTCATTCAAAGATCCCATCGGATCAAGCACTATTCTGTCTACTTTCTCCCACAATGTACCTTCCCGATTTTTTGCAAGTTCCCAGTAACGAGGAATTCCTCCCTAAATCGCATAAGATTCAATAATTTCACGCGGTTTCTCAATTTCTAAAGCTTCGCCTATATAACCTACGGAAATGGGACCCAATTTAATGATTTCCTGTGCTCTTCCATAAAGAGGAGCTGAAGCATCAAGAACAGCTCCTTGCATCATACGTTGACTAGATCCACAAAGTGCGATGACCAACTTAGCTTTTTTCGCATCTAAATCAATAAATCTCTGAAGAACAGTGGGAAATTCAGGAGACATAGAAATTAAATAAGGTAATTCATCAATGATCAAAGGCCCTTGCCACCCTACTTGCATAGCTTCACGCGCAAGTTTCATCAAAAATGTTGTCCAATCAGGATATTCTACAGCCGAAAAACCCGGTAAAACTTGTTCTAATGCCAATGCAAAATACTTTCTTTGTAAAGCAGGCGCAGATTCATCAGCTGTATAATAAATGCCTTTGTATTTATGCGACCACTCAAGTAAAAGACGTGTCTTACCTACACGTCTTCTTCCCCAAACGACAACAATTCCGCCACCTGCAAGGTGAGCAACATGATCTAGTCGATGCATTTCTTGACGGCGATTGATAAATTGCATAAATTTTGACTCGTTTAACCTTTAATCAAGATTATGCACAAAAACATTATGTTTGAAAACATAATGTTTGGTTTTATCTTAGATAATCAATGAATAAGAATAATGACAAAGCAAAATAATCGTTGACTTAAACTTCTTTTTTTCTATATATTCGCTTTATTATTAGAAACTTACATTAAATAAGTTGGATCATAATATGCATACAACAAGCAAGTTAGATTTATTTTCTTCTCTTTTCTTTCCTCTTTCTTTTCGCCTTGGGCGTTAATCAATCTTTTTTATTATTTTTATTCTGCCTATTTAATAGACTATTAGATTCACATTTTCTTGCATACGTAAGTAGTCACAGATTATTAACTGACATTTCGGTTAGGAGTTGTTATGTCTCAAGCTTTAAAAAAATACCGGCTTCCCTTAATAGCTATCATCGCGTTGATCAGCTTTTTTGTAATTAAATCTTCTCATCAAGAAGAAAAAGCCTCTGGAGATACGTTAATAGTAGGATTGCAAAGTGGTTATCCTCCTTTTGAATTCATGGACACTCAAGGTAAAATTGTAGGTTTTGATGTCGATTTAGCAGAACGTATTGCAGATAAGCTCGGAAAAAAACTTGTCATTAAAGACATGGAGTTCGAAGGCGAGATTCTTTCTCTCAAACAAGGAAAAATTGATTTAATCATCAGTGGGATGAATATTACACCTAGCCGTTTGAAAGAGATTTTGATGGTTCCCTATCACGGAGAAGCTACTTCTTCTTTTAGTCTTGTTTTTTGGAAAGATGTCCCAGCCGGCGTACAGTCCATTGAAGATTTCATCAAATTACCTAATCCCACAATCAGCGTCGAATCAGGATCCATCTCTGAAGCTTATTTGGGCCGTTATCCTCAAATTCAAGTTAAATCTTTTCAAGGAGCTTTAGCTCCCCTCATGGATGTTAAGTATGGCAAATCGATGGCAAATTTAGTAGACCCTGCTGTAGCAGAATATTTAAAGACACAACATCCTGAAATCAAAATTGTCAATATTACACTTCCGGAAGATGAGAAAGTCTTAGGGTTTGGAATAGGAATAAAAAAGGGCAATCAACAACTCTATCAGCAAGTGGAACAAATCATTCAAGGGCTCAAATCTTCAGGAGAACTCCAACAGCTGGAAGACAAATGGTTTAAAGGAGTCCCACATGCTTGAAGAATCTTCTCTATTGCTCAAGTCTTTGCCTTTTTTAGTGCAAGGCGCTTGGGTTACTATTCAAATTGCCCTCATCTCTATTGCGTTAGGTTTATGTGGAGGCATTTTGATTGGCATTTTCAATTGCCGTAAAATGCAACAACCTTTCCTTAGTCCTATTTTAACCGGTTTTGTGTGGATCATTCGCGGAACACCTTTGTTTGTGCAAGTGTTAATTGTGTATTATGCTTTACCGGAAGTGTTAGGATTCTCTTTAGAGCCATTTACAGCCGGTGTCGTCGCCATGGGTATTAATTCGACGGCTTATATTTCAGAAATTGTGCGAGGAGGCATTGATGCTATCCCTGAAGGACAATGGGATGCTGCTTATGTCGTTGGATTAAAGCCTACAAAGACATTTCAAGGCATTATTCTGCCGCAAATGTTTCGCATTACCTTGCCTAGTTTGATCAATGAATTGACGGCTTTGATTAAAGAAACGAGTATTTTGATGGTCATTGGAGTTGCTGAACTCACCAAAGTAAGTAAAGATATTGTCGCGCGTGAATTGGATCCCATGACAATTTATTTAGCTGCCGCAGTGCTTTATTTAATCATGACAAGTGCTATCTCATTTTTAGCTCAATTTATTCAAAAGAAAGAGGATTTATGATTTCAGGTCAACACATTTCATGGCATTATAAGCATAAAAGAAAATCCTCGCATGTCTTAAAAGACGTTTCCTTTGAATTAAGACAAGGGCGCATCACCACTTTTATGGGACAAAGCGGCGCAGGCAAAACAACATTGCTCAAATGTATCGCCAATTTACACTCCCACTATGACGGCATCATCACTTGTAATGAACGAGATCTAAAAACTCTCAGCCCCGTTGAAAGAGCCTCTACAATTGGATTTGTCTTACAGCAATTTCATTTATTTCCTCATCTTTCTGTTCTGCACAACTGCACTTATGCCTTGATGGAATCGCTAGGATTACAAAAACAAGAAGCAGAAGAAAGAGCCTTAGAAGTGCTGGATTCTTTGGGTATGCAATCATTCAGTCAAGTATTTCCCTCGCAATTATCCGGCGGTCAGCAACAACGTGTAGCCATTGCAAGAGCTCTCGTTTTACGTCCAGAAGTGTTGTTGCTAGATGAACCCACATCTGCTTTGGATCCCGATAGTAAAAAAAGTTTAGAATCTTTGTTACTAGAATTAAATACCAAAGGCATGACGATTGCTCTCTCAAGTCATGATATGCCTTTTATTCGCAAAATCATGGATTATGTGTATTTCATGGAGCAAGGCACAATTGTAGAAGAATGGGATCAAAAAATAGAAGCGTTGGCTTCTAAAGCAAAGATACAACAGTTTCTTTCAAATACGTGAAAAACAATGCCTCAAATATGAATTGGAATACATTAGCCATCATTTCTCAATTGTTATCCACTGCGTGGTTTGCCCTCACTCATTGGATTTCTTTGCCTCCTTTGAATAACCTATCTGAAGAAGCTTTTCCTCATGAACGTCAAACCAATTTAATTTTGAACGCCTTTCAAATTGCTTCTATGGTGGGTTTTCTCTTTCAACTCCACTGGCTGATGTGGATAGGCGTGATCTTTTGGTCTATTTCTTTGATAGGACATCTCTTATCTTGGTGGCTGCCTTATTTCTTTGGTTGGCCTAAAGCTTTTTTACAGAATGCTGAGCAAGATAATGTCAAAACTTATCACTTTTTACCCGTACACAAAAATCATCCAGTCCCTGACTTAAATCATTGCATTATTGGAGTTTTACTCTTCTTCACTCTTTTTTTTTCTTGGATAACCCTAATTAATTGACAACAAAATTAATTATATAATAACATAAATCAGTTTAATTTAATGAGGTTTTTTATGATTAACATTGTTGGTTATTATAAATTTAATATTTCATCTATTCGAGAAAGTATTATCTCTTTTGTCACTCAACAACAACATCGAATTCTTTTAATTGCTTCTCTTGCTTTCAGTTGCCTAGCCGCCTATTATATTATACACTATTGTAATCGAGCAAAGCCTTTACCTAATGGGCAAGAGATTAATCCCGCTCATGCTCAAGGAGAATTCAATATGGCTCTCGCGAATACTTCTCAGCGTGTCATTTTAGTCGCCAATAAAGCCATTTTTATGAAACATGACACAGGACAAGACCATCCAGAAGCTCCTAAACGAGTAGAAGCCATTGAAAATGCACTAATTGCCGCTCATTTAATGGAACCAGATAATACGGTACTTCCTCGACAAGCAAAACTAGAAGAAATTTCTCTTTGTCACAGTCAATCTTATCAAGAAGAAGTACGCAAGCAAATCCAAGATCTTGTCCACCAACAGATAGAGTCTGCTAATTTTCATCGCGCAACCTGTAAAGTGGATCATGTTCCCGGTGACTTTCAAATTAGTCCTGAAACATGGGAAACTTCTCTCTATGCTGCCGGAGCGCCTCTTACAGCAATTGAATACATTTTAAATGAAAACAATCAGACTTCTCGCGCTTTTTGTATTGTACGTCCTCCCGGACACCACGCTCACCAAGAGACAGGATCTGGTTTCTGTGTTTTTAACAATGTGGCAATCGCCGCTAAACATCTCACACAAAATCTTGGATTCAAGCGTGTGCTGATTGTCGATTGGGATGCTCATCATGGCGATGGCACACAAACATTAACAGAAGACGACAAAAAGATTTTTTACTTTAGTACGCATAAAAATACAGCTGCTGGTCGAGGGTTTTATCCTGGCGTTCATTGGGGTCACAAAACACAACAAGGCGTAGGTGAAGGAAAAGGAACTGTATTGAATTGTCCTGTTTCTGGTACTAAAGAGGAATGTCGTGCAGAAATATTAAAAGCATTTAGAACACAACTTATTCCTGCAATGGATAAATACAAACCAGATTTCGTTTTGATTTCCTGCGGTTTCGATGCGCATGAGAATGACAGTTTGGTCGGTTTAGGCCTCAAAGATGAAGACTACAAAGAGATAACGCAGATTTGCGTCAGCATTGCAGAAAAGCATGCTAAAGGACGCATTGTCTCTGTATTGGAAGGCGGCTATAATCTAGAAGCAATTGCAGGGGCAGCTAAGGTGCATGTGGAGACACTGAAGCATTCTTTTAATCTTCTTTAGTCATCCTTCTGAAATTCTACCGAGCGATTCTATCGATTTTTGGAGAGTGATCCTTGCTGATAAAGATAAAGGGCATCTTATTCTTTTTGCTGGAATGAAAGTCCCTGGCGAAGCTTGGCTTCAGTTTAAACTTGAACAAAAAAACCAAGAGGTGTTCTTCGTTCAAACAGCGGTATTCCGACCTAAAGGTATTTTAGGACGTCTCTATTGGTATGCTCTTATCTCTTTTCATTTCTTTATTTTTCAAAAGATGGCAAAAGCTTTAGCTGGAGAAACCTTTAAATGACTAGGAAAAAATTTAGTTAATAACCTGAGTTTTGGGTTTATCTTACTCTACATAAAGGAGATTGTGAGCGAGATTCAAAAAATTGAACCGAAGGAAATAGCGAATGAGC
>JASBUW010000152.1 GCA_030147755.1 Parachlamydiaceae bacterium | reverse complement strand
TTATACCATTTCCAGAAAATAACGTCATATTTGAGCGCGTCAAAGCCTCGGGATTCAACGATCGCAAATGGGTCCATATCGCATTGATATTGACCCATTTGCGATCGTTGAATCGCGAGAGCTTTCACGCAGCTCAAATATGACGTTATTTTCTGGAAATGGTATAAGTTTGATCTCTTTGTAACATATTGGTAATGCCTTTTGTTGTTCCACTTTCAATTGCCTAAGTTGCAATTCATAAATCAAACAAGCTTCATAAGCTGATTCTAGGAGTCCTGGACCTAGCATACGATGCACTTCAATAGCAGCACCAATAATACTACCAGTTAGAGGATCTGCTTCTTTTCTCTCTGTGCTCTCTGTGTACTCTGTGGTTATATATTTTTTATCCATAAATATTTTGCTACCTTCATTTCACAAGTTGGATGGATCCCCAAAGAGAAGGTTGCTGTTCAATTTGATAGTCTTGTGACACAACAGCAAAATGTTGTGCTGCATCACCTGCACGGTTAATGCGATAGGTAAAACCTAAACGATCAAACTGTTTGGGATCATATCCATACAAGCATTGTGAAGGAATAAAAATTTTCATTTGATAACCTTCCTTTTTAGCCTGCATTTGACAGTGAAGTACTTGTGGATCACATAACGGATGACTATCTTCTGTACGAAAATGCGTTTTTTCTCCTTTAGAAATACCTTCTACAGCTTGCGGTAAAAAAAAGAAATGATGGCAAAAACGTGTGTTAAATCCACTTGATTTGAGATCGCGCGTGTCAAAAAACAACTCGACACTATCCCCTTGTTCTATTTGAGGATAAGAAATATGCTTAATCGCTTGATTCACTTGAATTTGCAAAGCAACCCCTTCTTCATGCCATCCCATGGCAATCTTAGCAAAAGCATTTTCTTGTGTCAAACGCTGAGTGGAAGGTAAAGCATAAGCCGTAAGCGAAGGAAGCTGATCTTTATCAGATAAGGCATGGCAATCGCAAGACAACGCAAAAAAGTGAACAGGGTTCAAAGAAAAAGAAGAATTTTCTAACATAACTGACATGACCTTCATGAAAAACGACAAACGACCTTAACGACATCAACGACCTTAACGACAAACGACACTAACGACACTAACGACACTAACGACTTAAACCTTTTTGTCGTTAGTGTCGTTTGTCGTTTCGGTCGTTTGTCCTTTTAATTTGCTAATAACCAGGATCTATGACTTCTGGTTGATCCCCAGAAACATCTTCCATAGGCACCTGTAAATAAGCCAAAGAAAGGGCATTCTTCTCTTTCAAGACTTGCAATACTTGTTTCATCAAATGACGTTGAGCTTCTGCACTGAGCAATGTTTGCATTTGCTTCACTTGCTGAATCGTGGCAGAAGTTTTTGGATCCTCAATTCCTTGATTTTTGACTTGGAAGAATAAAAGATCGCCATTAATCGGTGTTTTCAACGATGACCACGCGTCTATATTCAATGTAAACATTTCATTGGGATCAATTCCCTCTTCTCGTGTTTGACGATTGATTGTGGTCGTCTTTTTATCCAATTTCCATTGATTGGCAAGTGCCGGACGCTCACCTAAAGAGGCAGGTTGTTCTTCCGCTTCAGCCTTCACCCATTTCTCTGCTTGAGCCGGATCCTTCTCAATTTGCGCTTTCACCTGCTTTAGATAGGGATAAAAACGCAAAGCAGCAAGCTGATCTTTGCTCCAAGAAGTCGAATCAGAAGACGCTTCTTTTTTTACAGACTCTAAAGCTGTGAACAGTTTCTCGAAAAATTGATTCGCCACTGCTTCACGCGCAGCAGAAAAAGTTTTCCACTCTTTATTCTCTAGTTGATAAGCAGCAGGATTCTTTTCACGTATTGTCACGTAATATTTTTCTAATATACGCTTACGCACCTGGTCTAATGTCCCTTCTGTTTGCGCCTCAGCAAAGGTAATGACTTGAGGCTCTAACACGCGATCCAGCACAGTTACACGATAATAATTTTGTTGGTCAGCCGTATAGTGATACAAATCTGAGTCTGCAGCCACTTTTTCCCCTAATGGAGCTTGATCCAACAATTGCATCAGGATTTGACGCTTCTCTTTTTGCTCTAAACCTGTAAAGAAAGTTTTTCCTCCTTGCAAGCGCAAACCTATGATCATTTTTTGAGGCTTAGCCTCATCCAATGCTTGATCGATCCACTCAGGATGAGCTTGCACAATTTCCTGCTTCGCAAAAGCGTCCACTTTGGAACGTGTTGCCGCATCCAAACTATCTAAAACTTCAAAACGTCCTTCGCGCGTTTGCGCTGTCTTGACACCCAAATCAGGAAATTGCTTCTGCAATCGCTCCCAATTTTTATCTTCGATTTCCCAATTCCATAAGTCACGTAAACTAATACGTGCTTGTAAAGTTTTCTGAGGAACTTGTGCCACTTCCAACTCGTATTCCTTCTGCACAAGCTCGGGATAAGTGCTAGACACTTCTGCAGCCGCTAAAAATTGCTGTGGAAGGGCTAAAGGATCTTGTTTGTTGTTTTTAGCTACTGCTTGCAAGTAAATTTCTAAATTTTGCAAAGTTTCCTGATTCGCTATTTTCAACTCAGCTGGCAAACGATAAAGATCAACCGTCACATTTTCATTAGCAAATTGGTGAAGTTGCTGATTCACCAATGTATCGACTAAAGCCGTCGCACCTGCATCTTGAAAATAACGGCGAAAGAGCAATATTTGACGCCATACTTTGATCACACGATTTTGATCCATATTTAGACGTCGCAACTGTTCACTAAAATATTCTTCCGGTGAAGCCACACCTAAATGAGGATTCTTTAAATTCTGCTGATAACTTTGTTGGGTACTGCGTGCTAAATCTGCTAATACTTCCGCTTTGGAAACTTGATAACCTTGCGCTTCTGCTAAAATCGCCGCGTTAATGATAAATTCACTCACTAAACGCGTAAAACGAGGTCCAAACCAGTCCTCTATCGTGTGATAGCCAAATAAAGATAAATCCGTTTGATTAAGTTTATCATCAGGCGTCAACCAATTATATTGCTTTTCCTGATAACGCAAAACTTGTCGAAGCATAGAAGCAGGCAGTTGTTTTTCTCCCAAATAAAGCTTGACACGACTGTTAAAAGCCTCTTCTGTAAGCCCATCTTGAGCTGCTCTTAAAGTATCATAATGCGCATTCATCGCTGGCGCAAAGTAATTCCAAACATTTTCTACACCTAAAAACTTAACTTGAGGATGGGTATAGAGCGCATATTTCTTCTCTTTAACTAATCGTTTATCTATATCTTCTTGCAAATCTTGTCGATAAGCAAGTGCAAGTTCTTGCGCAAGACCTGTTTCCAGAAAATCCTTGCGAATGACTCCATCGTTGAGAAAATTTGGTCCCCAAACTCCCCCATATAATAATTTATCTTCATTATCTGTTGCCAAAAATAAGGCCATTTCATCTACATCCACACGCGTGACGTCGTGGCCGTTAACTGCTTTAAAGGCAACTTGTTCACGCCACGTGTTGGAACCTAAAGTGTTATATGTTCCAAAAAAAGAAAACGAGATAATGATGACAACTGTAATAACCAAGAAAAAATAACGTTGATATCTACGAAAAAAATCGAGCATGGATAGCAAATCTCCAAAGTTAAACTAATGAGGCATAATCTTATCAAAAACTCTCTTTCCTACAAAATCTTATTCTTATACGGAAGGAAAAATGAAAATGAAGCTGCATTCACCAAAAATAATAGGAAATCACGATTAAAATTTGATTTAAAATTTATAAAATAGTAGTCTTTAGCGTAGTCAATTAATTAAATATTAAAATGTTATCTTTATATCAAAATATAAAAATATATTTCAATGCTCTCTACTCAAATTCAAGTCACATCTACAACCAACCAAAAGTTGCAGATCTAGAACATGATTTTGAGCGTTATTCTTTGATCAAACGTTATCCTGATTTAGAACAGACGATTCAGAGTATTTTTGCAAATAAAGTAGGTGATGTTTCGGTAGAAGCTGTTTTACAAAAACTTGAATTTAAGAACTCTGATGAAGAAGTGTTAAAACAGATTGGATTTAAACAATTAAAATCTAAACCTGAAGTCGGAATTATTTTAAAGCATACCGATATTCCAGGGTGGTTGATCAAAAAAAATTATCATTCTTATAAAGATCAAAATAAAAATAATTGGCTTATTAAAAAAGTATCGGCACCCTCTCATCACTTTCCCTCTTGGATGTTACCTCCTAATTTGCAACAGAAAGTAAAAAAAGGAGGTGAAATAGGCATACGCGCATTTAATGGTTTTATCAATCCTCTGCGTGTGGTGATGTTAAAAAGAGGACGCCAATGGATTAAAAAACTACACTTAAATCATTTAAAAGCTTGCAAAGAGTATCTGTATCGTTTACCTCATCCTGACCCTCAATTACCTCGCCATTGCCGCTACGTTGTTTTTTCTAAAGAAGAGAATCTTTTGAATCAGAGTGAGAGTTTGAAATATTTTGCTATGCTAGCGGAAACGAGGCCTGAGCGCTTAAAGGTAATTGTTCATCAAATTTGCCTGTTTATTAAGCACACTCATTTAACCGATATGCATATTGATAATATGAGATTTTTAGATGATGAGACGGATACACTCGTTTTATTTGATGGTGAACCCATTGGAGCTGTGTCTGAAGCCTCTGAAGAAAATGTGGCAAAAATATTTGAGGAATATGATGCAGGCTTTTATCCCCTTCTAGGATTAAAGAAATTGCAATCTAGCATTTATGATTCTTTCAATTTTATGCAAATAAATCCGAACAGTATTGAAAAAATGCAACGCATCTTTAATCAAGAGATTAATCAAATAAGCCAGGAAATTATTGCTGAGCGTTATTGGCATCGTCTTAAAGAAAAAATTTCAAAGTTTTCTTTCACAAAATCTGTGTTGAATTCCGTGGCAAATCTCATTACATCGATTAGTGAACGTATATTTTCTTATTTTCTCCCTCAAGCCCCTCTTCTTCATATCCCTCTTATTGATTATGAGCTGGATGAAGAATAAATATATTTGCTTCTTTAATCTGTTTGTGTATAAAAAGATTTTCTCTTTAAGTTGAGATAATCATGAAAGAAGATGACACGACTTTTCCTTTGAATGTCAATAGCCCGCTTGTCAATTTTTTACAAAAAATTATTTTGTGGAGTGTCAATTTATTAGCAATCCTCATGACATTCATGGTGATTTGGACCGTTTTGGATGTCATTTTTATTATTTATCAGAAATCACAAGAATCGTTTTTTCTTATCACAGATATTGATGAAATTTTAAGCATTTTTGGCGTTTTCCTAGTGGTTTTGATTGCGATTGAGATCTTTGTCAATATTATCTTATACCTCAAAAAAGGAGTCAGCCACTTAAAACTGGTGATGGCGACTGCCTTAATGGCCATTGCACGAAAAGTGATTATTCTTGATTATGATTTAGTGGATGTCTGGCATATGGCTGGCATGAGCGCGCTTATCTTAGCACTCGGCTTTGCTTATTGGTTTATTGCACGCACGACTTATACGAGTGCTGTTCCGGACAATGGAGCGCAAAAATAATGGACAATCACTTTATGTCCATCTTGTCCATCAGGTCCCTATTGTCCATTAAGTCCATTATTTAATTATTGACTTTTAATTCATTAACAATCATTATAATTTCCTTATTAAAATAAGGAGTTAATTATATGGCAATTCAATTTAATCAATTTAATATAGACATTAATAGCATTTCAGCTGGATTAATGCTTGGCAACACTTTATATCGAAATCAGTCAGGAGGCGCCGCACTCAATATCGGCGGGCAAGTGGGCTATGGTTTAATTTCGGTGATCGCACTAGTGGAATCGGCTGTAGCTTTATCTTTCGTAGCGTTATCTCTTGTTTTGCTTCCTTTGTCTTCTACTTTTCTTTCACATTCTTTTTCTTGGTTAACAAGCAGTCTGTTTTGCGTTGTGTGGTCTGTAGTAGATTTTGTATTCAATCCCTTTTGCTCCAGATTAATTGCAGACGAACAAAGTGCACGTATAGTATTTGCCATGAACAACTTAGCACTTATACCTCCAAATGCTTTAATTTAAAGCTTTGCGCTAATAAATGTTTGAGGGTTTGACGAGCGGCTTGTAACTCTTGTGAAGCTGTATCTGCCGGCAATAAACAACAGGTATTAGCTTGCATCGCAGGTAAAACCTCTTCTGCATTTCTAAGCACTGCTTGCAATAAATCAAGAGGCGGAAACAACAGTGACAAACTTGCTTGATGCAATAGTCCTTGACGTGTACGGCGTTGGGCGGCACCCCCCACTTTTTTCCCTTCTACGACTAAATCGTATTGTGTGGGTTTCGCCATGCAAAAGGCATGACAATCTTTCTGCATGCAAGCCGGCTCTTGAGCTAAAAGCTCCGGAAAAACTTGTTTCGCCATAAAAACAGCTACCACTTCCGCCACTTGCCGATTAATAAAAGCGTAATTCTCTAAGGTATTCACCGAAACACACGGATGATGAGCGGGAATTAATAGAGAAAATGCCCAATCGGTCAGGTGAAAAATGATGCCTCCCCCTGTCGGGCGCCGTGCGGTGTGCAATTGATAACGAGAAAGTTGATCGAGATGCAGATAACGACTAGGATCCGTAAAATAGCCATACGTTAAACAAGAGCCTTTCCATTCATAGAAATGCAGAATAGGCTGTGCATCTAAATTTGCTAACAAGGCCGCATCTTTAGCCATGATGTCAGCAGGTGGTAGGCAACCTGATTCAATGATTTGCCACTCCATCTTCAACGATACACGATAGGATGCAGCCGGTCATTCAATTTATCATTAAACACATAACCCAAATGCTTCAAAGTATGTGTATGAGGATCTTGTGGCTGCAAATGATAGTGTGCGACTACTGATGTATACACAATGAAATAAAAGCGTTGCCCCGGATAAGCATACAAATTTTGCCAATTGATGGGTAAATGCGGCTGAAAATAGATCACATTGCCAGGTTGAAGAGGATAGACAGATACCCCTTCTATTTCGTGGCCTGCGGAATCTTCCTTTTTACCTCCTAAAGCAATCATGACGCCTCCCAATACTTCTTGCACGCAACTGATCGTAGCTAGTTCTGCTGTTTGCTCAAGAAAATGGGTGTAAATAGAATGTGTAGGCTCTAATAACTTGTTGGTTGGATAACGAGCAGGCAATAATTGATCATAGCCTAGACGTAAAGGTTTTTTTTCAATCAATTCCGATGCAATCTCTGCAAAGCGTGGCTGCGTAGCCAACTTACGCAAGAAGGCGTTTAAGCGCCATAAATCGCGGCTTTGCAAGTACTGTTGATCCGATGAAAATTGACGTAATTTTTCAACAGACGTGTGCAAGCGCTCAGCTAAAGCTTGATCAAGCGCTTCATTAGCTTGTGTTAATTCATCTGGGGAAAGAAAATTTTCAAATTCAATCCATCCATTCTTTTGGAAAAAATCACGGTGTTCTTTTACAATTGCAAATTTCATTTTAAAGCGCATTAATTAGGACATTAATAGTGTTAAATTTGAACAAATAAGACTAGCATAAAAAAGCTTTGTTGCCTACAATACTTTGCATGAGCCAGATAGAAAACTTATTACAGCATATCTCCACGATCGAAACCAAGTTAGGTTATTGTTTCCAAGATCGTTCACTTTTAACTCTTGCTTTTGTTCACCGCTCTTTTATTAATGAAAATCGCGCCATTACACAGCATAACGAGCGTCTTGAATTTTTAGGAGATGCCGTGTTAGGCATGCTTGTTTCTGATCATTTGTATCGCTTCCTCCCCTCCATGCCTGAAGGCGAACTCTCTTACTTACGCTCACGTTTAGTAGAAGCAAGTTCTTGTGTGAAATATATGCAAAGCTTAGGCATTGCGTCTTATATTTTATTGGGTAAAGGCGAACGTATGAATGATGGACGTGGAAGAGAATCTATTTTAGCAGATTTATTTGAAGCGATTATAGGAGCCATTTACTTGGATGGAGGAATAGAAGCAGCTAGAAAGTTTTTATTTCAAAATTTTATGCCATACATCGATTCCATCTTAAAAACCCCTTTGCATAATTGGAAAGCCCTTTTGCAAGATTATTGTCAGAAAAAATATCAGCAAACACCTATCTATCACGTTTTACATGAATCGGGTCCTGATCATAGCAAAACTTTTGAAATTTCTGTGCTTATCAATCAACAAGAGTTAGGACGAGGAACAGGCGCTTCTAAAAAAGAAGCACAACAAGCTGCGGCAGCTAACGCGATTGCCCATTTTAACCTGCCGGAATTAGTCTTAAAATCTTTGACCTGAATCATGTTGAAATAACTATTACAAAAAAAGACAAACGACACTAAGGACCTTAAGGACAAAGTGGACAAAAGATCAAAAAGTCCTTTTGTCCACTTTGTCCTTAAGGTCCTTAGCGTCCTTAGTGTCGTTTGTCTTTTTTTGTAATATAAATAATTAAGAATAAAAGGTTCTTTTATGGCCAAACAAAAAAGCGTTTGGTATTGCTCCGAATGCGGACAAAAACAATTCAAATGGTTAGGGCAATGTCCTTCTTGTAACCAATGGAATACCTTTCAGGAAGAAATTGAAATGTCTTCTCTTCCCAGAAGGTTTGAGGCCCAGGCCACCCAAGCCAGCCGTCCCGTGAAGTTAAATGAAGTCAAATTGCATGAAACACCCCGTATTTTGACCCACATCCACGAATGCGATCGGCTCATTGGCGGTGGAATCGTTCCCGGTTCCTTAACGTTAGTGGGCGGCGATCCCGGTATTGGTAAATCTACTCTTTTGCTTCAACTTTCGCATGCCTTAGCCAAACAAGGATTAATTGTTCTATATGTTTGCGGAGAAGAATCAGTCGAACAAACTTCTATGCGCGCCCATCGCTTAGGCATTCAAACCGACAATTTACTTTTATTATGCGAAACGAATTTCACTCTTATTAAAAATCACATCGATCAAATTAATCCGGATATCCTCATTGTAGACTCGATTCAGATTGTGTATAAAAGCGAAATCACTTCAGCTCCCGGCTCAGTGTCGCAAGTCCGCGAAACCACAACCGAATTTATGCACTTGGCCAAAGGCAGAGGCATCGCCACTTTTTTAATTGGACATGTCACCAAATCAGGCGAAATTGCCGGTCCTCGTGTCCTTGAGCACTTGGTCGATACAGTATTGTACTTTGAAGGCGATAAACAACATCACTATCGCATGATTCGCGTGATCAAGAATCGCTTTGGCCCCACAGATGAAATAGCTGTTTTTCAAATGAAAGAAGCGGGTTTAGTGGAAGTTCCTAATCCCTCTGAAATCTTTCTGGAAGAACGGCGCAAGGAAGTGATCGGATCAGTCATTATTCCCACGTTAGAAGGCTCACGTCCCATTCTAGTAGAAGTCCAAGCACTGGTCACCGATACCGTCTTTAGTACACCCTCGCGTCGTTGTACAGGTTTAGATCAAAATCGCTTGGCTTTACTCCTCGCTGTCCTTGAAAAGCGCATGGGCTATCATTTACATAAATGCGACGTTTTCGTCTCTGTGGCAGGCGGACTGCGTATTCTAGAACCCGCTATTGACTTAGGGATATTATTGGCTTCGGCTTCTTCTATGCGCAACTGCATTTTGGATCCGGAAACCACAGTGGTGGGTGAAGTGGGACTCGGAGGCGAAGTACGCAGTGTATCGCGATTAGAGAGTCGCTTAAAAGAGGCCATTCACATGGGTTTTCAGCGTTGTATTATACCTAAACACAATATTAAAGGTATTTCAGCAGATATCCGCCAAAAAATCAGGATTCAAGGTGTCGAATTTGTCGAGGAGGCAGTCGATGCCCTGCTCAAATAAATCGACAGCTTCTCTTATTCTTTCCGTAGGAGCACGCGCTTCGCCCCTTTCACAAGCCCAAGTGAAAGAAATTTTGTGCGCTTTACAACAGTTTCACCCGCATGTGCAATTTGAAATTCATATTCTCTCAACTGTAGGCGATCGCGACCAAACGACATCTTTACGCACATTAGGCCGCACAGATTTTTTTACTAAAGACATTGATAATTGTGTATTAGAAGGAAGATGTCGATTAGGCATTCACTCCGCCAAAGACTTACCCGATCCTTTGACAAAAGGATTGAGCCTTCTTTGTTTAACGCGTGGATTAGATGCAGCCGATGTCCTTGTGCTACGTGCGTCAGACACATTACAAAGTTTACCTGTTGGAGCGCGCATCGCGACTTCTTCTATACGCCGTGAAGAGGCTGTTCATCAATTGCGCTCTGATCTTTCTTTCTGCGATTTAAGAGGCACTATTGAACAACGTTTAACTAAATTAGACACCAGAGAAGCAGATGGTGTGGTGGTGGCAGAAGCAGCGTTGATCCGTTTAAATCTCACGCATCTCAATCGCATCCGCTTACCGGGTCCTACAGCCGAAGGCCAAGGGCAATTAGCAGTTGTGGGACGTGCAAATGATCAAGAAATGCACGCACTTTTCGCTTGTCTAGATGTGCGTCAACCTATTTCTCACTCACCATCTTTAAAAACTTAAAGTTATGTCTAAGCGCATTTTATATTTGGGATTAGATCCCACATCGTATCAAGCTCAAGGCCAAGTGACGCATTGGCCCATTATTCGCATTGTGCCCCGTCCCCTTAAAGACTTGGCTCTTCAACGTATTCTGTGCGCCTTTAATACCTATTCACATATCATTATTTCTTCTAAAAGCACAGTCAACATTTTAGCAGATGACTTAGCTCGCCTAGGCATTTCTCTACACAATTGGTCTGCCAAAACAACAATTGCCGTCGGACAAGTCACTGCCAAACATCTGACGGCTTGCGGCATCCAACCCACTCTTGTCGCTCAGGAAGAAACAGCTGAAGGCGTCATCGCTGCACTCAAACAATTGCCTTTAAAACAAGCGCATGTCTTTTGGCCGCATTCCGCACGTGCACGTTCTGTGATAAAAGATTTTTTGATCACTCAGCAAATTCGCCATACAACCTGTGTGTTATATGATCCTGTTCCGCACACCCCTGATCATTTGCCCAATTTAGAGCATTTTGATGAAATTGTTTTTACCAGTCCTTCTACAGTAGATGCTTTTTTGGGCATTTTCGGTCAATTGCCAACGTCTCTCACTTTGACTCCGATTGGCCCCATTACCGCGCGTTATTTAGAAGAACAGCGCACCATTCAAGTTTCTTAAGTTTTAGGTATAAGGCAATTACAATCTTAAATAAAATAGTTACCTTCCACTTCTTGCCTAATTAGTGTAATTTGTTCACAATGACGCTCATCCCTTTCATTTTAACAAGGAGTACGTATGAACCAACCAGACTCTCAACAACAATACCAACTTCCTCCTCTTCCCTATGATTTTAACGCTTTAGAACCCTTCATCAGTGCAGAAATCATGAATTTGCACTACACAAAACACCATCAAGCCTATGTCAACAATTTGAATAAAGCTTTAGAACAATATAACGAAGCTGCTCAGAAAAAAGATTTAGCGGCGATGGAATCCCTTTTATCTGCTATTAAATTTAATGGGGGCGGACATCTCAATCACTCCATTTTTTGGACAAATTTGGCTCCTAAAGATAAAGGTGGAGGCACTCCTCCGGATGGCGCTTTAGCTCAAGCCATTAATAAACAATATGGCTCTCTTCAAAATTTAATTGATCAATTGAGTACGATGGCGATTGGATTGCAAGGATCCGGCTGGGCTTGGCTAGGTTGGTGCAAAGTCAATAAATGTTTCATGTTGGCCGCTTGTGATAACCAAGATCCCTTAGTGACAAAAGGACTCATTCCACTCTTAGGCATAGACGTTTGGGAACATTCTTATTACCTACAATATAAAAATGTGCGTGCTGATTATGTCAAAGCCATTTGGAATGTCATCAATTGGAAGAATGTCGCTGAACGTTTTGAGAAAGCACAAGCATAATAAATTTGGCACGCTTTTGATGTGGAAAGCACCTTGAATTTATTTCTATTTTCTCTCTGTGCTCTCTGTGTACTCTGTGGTAAACTTAATAAATTACCACAGAGTACACAGAGAGCACAGAGAAGGTAAATTTCATCACACAAAAGCTCGTGATTAAATCTTGTGTTATTCAATTTAGTCTATTATTATAGTTGTACTCATATTTTTTAAATTAAATTAACACATTTAAATGCGAGTTCATCATGGGTCTTTTTTCCCGCGATAAACCAAAAATTAAAATTCAAACCACTAAGAAAGACGGCTTTAGTGGATGGCTCAAATGCACCCACTGTAATGAATTGATCCACACCAATGAATTAGAGCAAAATCAAAATTGCTGTCCTAAATGTAATTACCACTATCGCTTGTCAGCCGAAGAACGCATCCATAGTTTGAGCGATTCGGATACATTTGAAGCTTTATTTAATCACTTACAACCCGTAGACACCCTCCATTTTGTCGATACAGAACCTTATCCTGCTCGTCTCATCAATGCGCAAGAAAAATCGGGAAATAATGAAGCGGTTATCGTAGGTACTTGCTTACTCAATAAGCATAAAATTGCTTTAGGTGTATTAGATTTTAATTTTATGGGCGGTTCCATGGGTTCGGTTGTAGGAGAAAGACTCACCCGTCTCATTGAACATGCTTTAGCTCACCGTTTGCCACTTGTCATTGTCTCAACATCAGGCGGAGCACGCATGCAAGAGTCGGTGCTATCCTTAATGCAAATGGCTAAAACCTCAGCCGCATTAGCTAAGCTACATGAAGCAGGCATTCCCTATTTATCTGTTTTGACGAATCCTACCACAGGAGGAGTTACCGCTTCCTTTGCTTCATTAGGTGATATTATTATCGCAGAACCCAATGCCCTCATTTGCTTTGCAGGACCACGTGTCATTGAACAAACCATCGGACAACAACTTCCTGCTGGCGCACAAAAATCAGAATTTTTACTCGAGCATGGCATGATTGATTGCATTGTGAATCGCCATGATCTTAAGCAAACCCTCACAGATTTTATAGAATTTCTAAAGGGGAATACGTTTGAAGAAGCTGAGACGCATGTGAATGGACAATCTCCGCGCCATGGAAAAAAAGCTTCCACAAATTTATCAAAAGAAGTTAAAAACTAATTTTAAATCATAGGATACGGCATTATGTCTGAGCACTGCAATAGAGTGGTGGATATTCCCACCCTAGCTGAAGAAGAAGAAAATTTACCCTTTTACATGACAAAAGAGGCTGCCGGAGCAGACGTCAAAGCTTATTTAAAAGAGCCTGTCATTATTCCCCCAGGCCATTCTGCTCTTATTTCTACTGGAATACGCACAGCGATTCCGGAAGGCTATGAAATTCAAATACGTCCACGCAGCGGTTTAGCTTTAAAGCATCAAGTCACTGTGTTGAACACGCCGGGAACCATAGATGCCGATTACCGAGGAGACATTAAAGTGATCCTCATTAATCATGGCAAAGAACCTTTTATTGTAACACCCGGCATGAGAATTGCGCAATTCGTATTAGCTTCTGTCGTGCGCGCCAATTTTATTCCCTGTTTTGATCTAGCTGCAACAGAACGTGGAATAGGTGGTTTTGGCCATACAGGAGGAGCATGAGGTTACTTAGACGAGTGATTTTTTAACATGCAAATGTCTCATTATATGCATCCCAATCTCGTGATATTTTCACAAGCTGGTACACGCGATGCAGCTTTGCATGAGCTTGTCCATCATATTTATAAACAAGGTCTACTCGAACAAGAAAACACTTTCTATCAAGCCATTATTAAGCGCGAAAAAATTGTGTCTACTGGCATTGGCATGGGTGTTGCCATTCCGCATGCGAAGCTACCTAGCTTCGATCAATTTTTCATTGCTATCGGCATCTTGCAAAAACCCGTGGATTGGAACGCTTTAGATGGTGCTCCCGTGCGTTTAATCTTCATGATTGGCGGTCCCGATGATAAGCAAACAGAATATTTACAAATTTTATCGCAATTGACCCAAGCAATTAAAGACGAAGATCTCCGCCAAAAACTTTTAACTTCACAAAATCCACAAGCAATAATCGAGCTATTTCATTCAGTTTAAGTCACTTCCTGCTACCCGAAAAAAAATTTTAAATTTTCTAATCATCTTTATCGAAAATTAATATTTCTATGTTTAGCTGTGATTGAAAGCAAGTTAAGGAGTTCCATTTTTCTTAACCATCATTTATCATATAAATAAGAGGGTGTGTTATGGACTTAAAAATTCAAGATGTTGCAGATCTTCTCAACGTAAAAGTAAAAGACATCCAACAGTGGGTGTCAAAAGGCGAAATCCCAGCTTATCGTATTAATGGTCAGCATTGTTTTTCCCGTACAGAAATTGAAAGCTGGGTGATCTCTCATAAATTAGACAAAACATACGGAATCTCTCCGTTTGTGCAACATAAAGAAGCAGAAACGCTGTCAGTTTCTATGCCTCCTGTTGCAACAGGTGGAAGCAAACAATTCAGTTTGTTTCGCGCTATCCACAAAGGCGATGTTCTCCACCACGTCCATGGCGATAATAAAGAAGACATCATTCGCGCCACTATGCGTCGAGTTGCAAAAAATTTGCATGTCGATGCAGAAGTCATGACTGAACTGTTATTAGATCGTGAAGCATTAATGCCAACTTCACTTAACAATGGCATAGCGGTTCCTCATACACGTGATTCTCTTCTCAATGCGCATCATGATGCAGTAGTCGTTGTCTTTTTGGATGAGCCTCTTGAGTATGGTGCTTTGGATGGTCAACCTGTACATACACTCTTTTTCCTCTTTGCATGTGAAGATAAGCGACATCTCCACTTGCTAGCTAAAATTGCCCACCTCAGCAACCAACCTCAAGCGCTCGAATTATTCAGAACTCAACCTTCCAAAGAACAACTTCTCACGTTTGTTAAAGATTGGGAAAGTCAAATTCCTAAAGCCGCTCTATAATAAGATAGAGCAAGTATTTTTTGCAATTACATTCGAAGGAAATAGCTGTCGGAGGCTATTTCCAAGAATGCGATGCGCAAAAGAACTTGCTCTATCTCTATCATGCTGAAATAAATAAACCAACTATTTTTTTAATTTTTTGTGAAAATTTTGATTTTTCAGAATTGACTTTCTCTATGCTCTCTATGTCCTTTGTGGTAAACTTAGTCAATTACCACAGAGGACACAGAGAACCCAGAGAAAAAAGAAGGTTATTTTTTATCTAACGTGGAAACGTTTTGGGAATGTTACCCAGTAATCCATCCATTCATCTAACCCATCTGGTTTTTGCGGATTGTAAACTTTAATCATCCACCAAGAACGCCCACCCATACCAAGCGGGTCAAATCTTGGCGTAGAATTATAAGCGTTTGTAAATATACGCCCCACAATAGGAATGATTTCGATTCCGCCTCTTAATATTTCACAGGCTCCTTTAGCAGCATGAAATAAATGACCTTTTTTAAGCGTCACAAGTGCTAGACAAAGATGCCCTAAGGTATGGAAAACCAACAAAACCACTTTCCCTATAGCTGCAGCAATTCCTATAAACGGAATTTTAACCAACGTATTGAGTGTCGTGTCTTTTTCTGCTTTACCAGTTGCAAAATCACTATATAGATATTGCCCTGTCCAGCTTTCTACATCTGTTTCAAAAACCATGCCATGTAATAGACCACTTACAAAATTTGCCATACTCTTCACCTCATATATTTTTAATTAAACTAAATTAAATAGATATTAAACAAAAAAATAAACTTTGTTTAATAAAAATCATTACCCTTCTTGATTTATAAATTAAAACAAATTAATACAATTGATAAATAAAAGGACAAACGACACCAAGGACAATAAGGACCTCAAGGACAAAGTGGACAAAAGATAAAAAGTCCTTTTGTCCACCTTGTCCTTGAGGTCCTTATTGTCCTTGGTGTCGTTTGTCCTTTTATTTATCAATTGCTTTGTTTAAGCCATTATTCAAATGATTTGAATAATGGCTTCTTGTTATTGACCTAAGATTTTGGCTCTTTCTCTTCTTCTTCTTTTTCTTCGTCTTGAGCCTTTTCCTCATCCTTATCTTTGTGCTTATTCTTATGCTTATCCTTGTTCTTGTCTTTTTCCTTTTCTTTTTCGGGAAGTGCATACACTTCATCATCGACAAAAACAATTTGGTTATCTTGCACAGTCACACGACAGCGACGTCCTTCAGAAGGATTCGAGAGAATTCTTTCTGCTAATGGATCTTCTAAGAACTGCTCAATGGTACGACGCAAAGGACGAGCTCCCATTTCGGGCTGGAATCCTTTCTCGACTAAGAACAATTTGGCAGCTTCGTCTAAATCCATGAATACATGGCGCTTACCTAACCGTTTTTTCAATTTTTCAATTTCTATTGAAATGACTTGCAGTAAGTTGTCACGATTAAGAGGATGGAAAATCACAATATCGTTCAAGCGATTAAGAAACTCTGGTTTGAAGCGTTTTTTAACTTCGCTTTCAATTTTATCTTTAATGCGATCATAATCTAACGAGCCTTCTACGACACCAAATCCAATCTCTGTGCTTTTCTTAATGAGATCGGCTCCTAAGTTAGAGGTCATAATGATGATCGTATTGCGAAAATCTACTTTGCGACCAAAAGAATCTGTTAAGCGTCCTTCTTCTAGGATTTGCAAGAGTAAGTCCATCACATCTGGATGCGCTTTCTCAATCTCGTCGAATAACACGACAGAATAAGGACGTTGCCGCACTTGCTCTGTGAGCTGTCCACCTTCTTCGTGACCCACATAACCGGGAGGAGATCCTGTCATGCGGCTGACCGCAAATTTTTCCATATACTCAGACATATCGACTTGAATGAGAGCTTCTTCTCCCCCAAACATATTGATCGCTAAGAGACGTGCTAATAATGTTTTTCCGACGCCTGTGGGACCTAAAAAGAGAAACGCTCCGATGGGTCGATTAGGATCTTTGATATCTGCACGACTGCGACGAATTGCCCGACAAACAGTCTTGATGGCATCTTCTTGTCCGATGATATTCTCTTTGAGAATATCTTCCATTTTGAGCACCTTCTGCAATTCTCCCTCTGTCAAACGATTCAAAGGAATCCCCGTCTGATGGGCAATGACATTCGCGACGTCTTCATCTTCGACGATTACTTCATGCTCTTCTTTATTAATTTCCCATTCAGTCCGTATTTGTTGCAATTGCTCGCGCAAGGTCTTTTCTTTATCACGCAATTTAGCTGCTTTTTCATATTCTTGCTTACTAATCGATTCTTCTTTCGCTAAGCGTGTTTCTTCGATTTCAATTTCATACTTACTGATATCTTGCGGTTGATTCATCATCGAGATCCGCATTTTAGCGCCTGCCTCGTCAATTAAATCGATTGCCTTATCAGGTAAAAAACGTCCATGAATATAGCGATCCGATAAAACAGCCGCCGCGTTAATCGCTTGAGGAGTAAAGAAAACTTTATGATGTTTTTCGTATTCCGGTTTTAATCCATTTAAAATCTCGATCGTTTCATCTACGCTTGGCGGAACGACCAAGATTTTTTGAAAACGGCGCTCTAAAGCCGCATCTTTCTCAATATGTTTGCGATATTCATCAATGGTTGTCGCCCCAATACATTGTAATTCACCCCGTGATAACGCAGGTTTTAAGATATTGGACGCATCAATCGCGCCTTCTGCAGCACCGGCCCCCACAATCGTGTGCAACTCGTCGATAAAGAGCAGAACGTTTCCATTTTTCTTAATTTCGTCCATAACCGCTTTAATACGCTCTTCAAACTGCCCCCGATACTTTGTTCCTGCAATCATCAAAGCGAGATCTAATGTAATGAGCTTCTTTTTGCGTAAAGTATCCGGAACATTCCCCTTGACAATTGCTTGTGCAAGACCTTCCACGATGGCGGTTTTTCCCACACCCGCTTCACCCACTAATACAGGGTTATTTTTACGACGTCGGCATAAAATGAGGATGAGGCGTTCAATTTCATCTTTACGTCCAATGACAGGATCCATTTTATTTTCACGGCACATCTCAGTCAAATCGTGCCCATACGCTTTGAGAGCAGGCATTTTATCATTGGCGGCTCCAACCGCCGGTGCTTTATCGTAAGGGGGTTTATTTTGCCCCGGTTGACCGGCATTAGGACCCAATCCCGTGCCACTGATGGGAGGCAATTGCAAGTTAAATGTCTCGAGCTCTTTTAAGACTTCTTTGCGTACTTCTTTTAAGTTGACATTCAAGTTTTCAAGCACTTGGGCTGCAACACCATCGGTTTGTCGGAGTAATCCCAATAATAAGTGTTCTGTTCCCACATAATTATGATTGAGATTGGCTGCCTCTTCATTGGCATATTCAAAAACTTTTTTTACCTTTCCGGTTAAAGCAGGATCGCCATAGACTTGAATTTCAGGGCCATACCCCACAAGTTTTTCTACCTCATTGCGGACGGTTTCAAAGTCAATGTTGAGATTACGCAAAACATTAACAGCCACGCCCTGCCCTAACTTGAGCAATCCCAAGAGGACATGTTCTGTACCTAAATAATTATGATTGAGGCGCTGTGCTTCCTTTTTAGCCAATTTAATGACTTGTTTAGCTCGGTTCGTAAATTTATCAAACATGTCGGCCCCACTTTTTTGTAGAATATAGCATCATAAAATCTCTGCTCTTGTGTTCCTAAATGTAGAAGGCATCTCTATTTTTTGCAAAAAAAAAGCACACAAAAATCAAATCTCAATCTTCAGTTGCTGTGCCAACTGCTCCGCTTGCGCTATGCAGTCATTCACCGCAACACCTGTAAATGCATTGCCACTTAACGTTAAGCGCGTCGTCAGAGTTTGCACGGTTTGCATGAGATCCCCTTTCCACTGATCATAACCCACTTCATATTGCGGAATCGCTTTTTTCGCTCTTTTCACTTCTATACATTGAGGTTGCGCCTTAATTTTGCAGTGATCCGCTAAAGTTTCTAACGCTTTTTCCTCTATTTCTTGTAAAGACCAGTGCTCAACCTCAGGATGTTGCACTCCTCCCATCATGAGGGTTAAACGCGTTTGTTCCGGATGTAAGTTTTGCTGAGGAAAGACGCAAGAATCCCACACACAACCTAAAATCGGAGACTGATGCTTAGAAGGCACTAAATATCCAAACCCTTTAAAAGGAAGCACTTGTTGTGCACATCCTACATGGACAACTGTTACATTTGCATACTGTAATGCATTAAGTTTTGTAACCAATTGAGGATAAGGCTTTAATAAATCAGCTAATGCCCAAGTCGGTAAAGTGGAAATCACATGATCTGCTTTTAATGACTGGCCCGTTTCTAATTGTATCTGTACACCAGCGGAGACAAAGTTTAATTCATGCGCAGCTTGCTGAAACATAAGACAATCTTGTAATTGATTCGCCAACGCACGTGGTAATGTCTCCATTCCTTCTTTGAAGGAAAAGAGTGGAATGCGTTTAAATCTCTGAAAAAAAGCAGAGGATGCCGATGAGGCTGGATGACACCAAGCCCCTTTTAATAAAGACCCCTGCTTGTGTTCCCATTGATCAAATAAGGGAAAACAGCTCTTTAAAGATAAACGCGTGCAGTCGCCTGCATAAATTCCTAAAACAAAGGGATCAATTAAGCGTTCTACCCAAGATGGTCCTAGCCGCCTAGAAAAAAATGCATGAATGCTTTCATCCTCTACCTGCCGCTTAGGTTGCGTCCAATCACGCCATAAAGCTTTAAACCAATCAGACATAAGTGGTGAAAAGGGAACTTCCCATAAATGGCGTGGCAATCGCTGTAAGCGCCCCTGATCGTAAATATAGCGCGATTGTGACTCCTGAGAAGGAGTAATGACTTGATCTTGCAATCCTAAAGCCTCCACTAAAGCTAAAGTCGCTTGTCCATTGCCTTTTGGACGACAACTGCGCGGTCCTTGTTCAAATAGATAATCGCCTGTTTGTACAGTTTGCATCCATCCTCCGGGACGCGGGCTTTTTTCAAGAATAGTCAGTTGTACTTGAGATCCCAATTCTTGCCGCAAAAACCAAGCTGTCGCTAACCCAGAGATTCCTGCTCCTAAGATGACGATGTGAGGGCGGGACATAACGCTTTCCTTTTCACACAATTCACTAAAGTGCGGACAGCTTCTTCAGGCACATCAGGGGCAATTCCATGCCCTAAATTCACAATGAAACCTTGTTGACCTTCCATATCATCTAATAAGCGATTCACTTCCCTTTCTAAGTTAGACAAAGGAGCATAGAGCAGATCAGGATCTAAATTCCCTTGCAGAGCAATGGAGGTAGGAATTCTCTGACGCATCTCCGGCAAGTGACAATTCCAATCAAGTCCAATACCGGCAGGTTGTAGCTCTGCTAATTGGGGAGCAAATACAGAGGAACCGCGACAAAATAAAATCGTGGGAATAGCAGTGCGACGAATACCTTCCAAAATACGTTGTAAGTAAGCCAAAGAAAATTCACGAAATTGGTAATGCGCTAACGTATTCGCCCACGAATCAAAAATTTGAATAGCGTCTACACCGGCTGCAATCTGCATTTGTAAATAGGGAATCGTCCATGCCACGATTTTATCCAGTAAACGATGAAAGCTCTCCGGATCACTCAGCATTAACTGTTTGGTTTTCTTGAGAGTACGACTCGTTTTGCCTTCAATCATATAACTGGCAATCGTGAAAGGCGCGCCACAAAATCCAATGAGAGGAACCGTCAGCTGCGTTTTTAATTGCCGAATGCCTTGCGCCACAAATTGCAGTTCTGACAAATCTGTAGGAAGCGGAAGCGCTTTTATCTGTTGGTTTGTGGTCACAGGACGTTCAATGATCGGCCCGACTTGATCTTCAAAGCGAAGGCCCACTCCCATGGCTTCTGGAATAACCAGAATATCGGAGAACAAAATAGCCGCATCCACCTCGTAAGCTTCTAAGGGAAGCAAAGTGACGCGTGTAATGAGGTCAGGCTCATGACACATCTCTAAAAAAGAATAACGTTGGCGCAAAGCACGGTAAGAAGCTAAATGACGCCCTGCTTGACGCATGAGCCAAACA
The DNA here is from genome assembly GCA_030147755.1 of Parachlamydiaceae bacterium. GTDB lineage: Bacteria > Chlamydiota > Chlamydiia > Chlamydiales > Parachlamydiaceae > JASBUW01. Next base: position 14,465 of record JASBUW010000152.1, on the reverse strand, counting down.
GGCGGGCGCGCCACAGGACGGCATTGCAAAGCTTGTAAAAGAAGATCGTTCATCATTACCAATTTTAAGGACATTAACGACAACGACCATAACGACAGAAACGACCTTAACGACAACGACAAAGGACTAAGTGGACAAAAAGGACTTTTTATTTTTTGTCCACTTAGTCCTTTGTCGTTGTCGTTAAGGTCGTTTCTGTCGTTATGGTCGTTGTCGTTAATGTCTTTTTTTAAAGAATCCGTGCTAGAATATCTTCCACTGTGAAACCATATTCTTTAGCCAATACACTCGCCGGAGCAGACGCTCCAAATCGCTCTAAACAGATGGCAATTCCTTTGCGTCCAATATATTTGTGCCAACCTAAATCCACACCTGCTTCTATGCTCACCCGCTTACCAATGTCGCCCCCTACTACACTTTCTTTATATTCTTCGTTTTGTTGATCAAATAGCTCCCAGCAAGGCATGGAAATCACTCGAACGGCTTTGCCTAATTTTTCTAACTCATCCGCCACATTGAGCGCCAACGACAACTCAGATCCTGTGGCCATCAAAGTAAAATCAGGCTTCGCTTTCTCGCGCTTCACAATATAAGCACCTCTTCCGACACCGTCTGCATAAGGCACTTTTGTGCCTTCTAAATCCGGTAAATTTTGACGCGATAAAATAATCGCTGTGGGTCCTTTAAATTGCAAAGCGGCAATCCACGACATGCGCACCTCATGACTATCGGCCGGTCTGATGACATGCAACTGGGGAATCGCTCTTAACGCAGCATAGTGTTCAACAGGCTGATGCGTCGGTCCATCTTCTCCTAAGAAAATAGAATCATGTGTAAATTGATAAACCACATGAGCATGCTGCAAAGCAGCTAAACGAATAGAATTGCGCATATAGTCTGAAAACGTCAAAAAGGTGCCGATATAAGGAATAATAAATCCCGTTTGATACAACCCAATCGCCATGGTCGCCATCCCAAACTCGCGTACGCCATATTTAATATTGCGTCCTTGAAATTGACCAGGTGCCACAAGAGGAAATTTCTTGAGCATCGTCATATCCGAGGAAGAAAGGTCTGCTGATCCTCCATATAACTGCGGTAAGTCATCTGCTATCGCATTGAGAACATCTTGCGAGGCCTTTCGTCCTGAAATAGGGGCTTTAATTTGAATTTGATCGAGTCTTTGCTCCAAATCTTCAGGCAATTTGTTATGCAACATCGTTTCATAGTCTTTCAATTTCTCTGGATTCTCACGCGCCCACGCTTCAAATGTTTGTTTCCATTTTTCTTCTTCTTGTGCATCTTTGGGCAACTTATTTTGAAAAAAATCGAGAACAGCTTGTGGCACATAAAAATCTTCTAGAGGAATTCCTAACGCCTCTTTAGAGGCTTTGACTTCATCAGGCCCTAAAGGTGATCCATGTGCTTTGGATGTTCCTGCTTTATGAGGAGATCCTTTTCCAATAATAGTATGCGCGACAATTAAACACGGTCTTTCTTGATGTTGGCGCACTTGACTAAAGACTGCATGAATAGCGTCTAGATCATTTCCATCAATTTCAAACACGTCCCACCCATAAGCGCGATAACGCGCTTTTGTATCCTCAGAACAACAATCTGGTAAAGGACCATCTAACGAAACATTATTGGCATCATAGATGGCGACTAAATTATCGAGCTTTAAGTGACCTGCCAATGAAGACACTTCAGAAGAAATCCCCTCCATCACACATCCATCACCCATTAACACATACACTTTATTATCGAAAAGGCGATGTTTCTCTGTATTAAATTTAGCAGCTAATAATTTTAAACCCAACGCTTGCCCTACTGCATTTCCTACGCCTTGTCCCAGTGGGCCTGTCGTGGTTTCGACTCCATCCGTCATAAAAGATTCAGGATGTCCAGGTGTGCAAGAGTGCAACTGACGAAAATGTTTAATGTCATCTAAAGTGATTTTATAACCCGATAAATAGAGGCAAGAATACAACCACATGGATCCATGTCCTGCTGATAGAATAAAGCGATCACGATTAATCCACTTGGAATCTTTAGGATTTTGTCTTAGATAATATCCATACAAATAAGCACCTAACTCGGCGCATCCCATCGGCAAACCGGGATGTCCGGAATCAGCCTTTTGCACAGCATCCATCGATAGTCCACGAATGGTATTGGCAATCTTGGTCATCATCTGTTTCAAATCAGGATCCAAGGCTTTAGTTTTCTGATTGATTCCAGTCAAATTAGATTCCGCTAGGTTGGTATTCATGAGAGTGCCTGTTACTTAAAGTTAAAGATAAATGCTCATGTTAGGCTAAGTATTAAAAAGTGGCAAGTAAAAGTCTTTTTTTAAAATAAGGAATATTTAAAATAATGAATAGATAATAAGGAGGCCACATGTCAGCTTTTCAAGCATTACGCGCAACTGTATTAGAAGAAGCTGCGCCTCAAGCCATTCCTTCGTTTTTGCATACAGCTGTTGATCTGTTTGGAAAAGGTCATGCTTATGCCCGCACGTTCAAACTACTGAATATTTTTAAAAAAGCCGAACAAAATCCTCAAAGAGGACATCCGGCGATTTACGGAGCTGCCCTTCAACTCGCGGGTGACTATACTTCTCTCGGTTATAGTCTCAATGTCGCTTTATTGGCGAAATGTGCGCAAGACCTTCTCACAGAGTATATCTCTCTCAATCAAAGTTATCTGTCCTTTAAAGCCGCTATTCAATGCCACTACCCGCTTTATCAACCTGTTAACTGGCACAAACCTCAAAAACAAGAAAACTTTACCTTCTCTCCTTCTTTCCTCATTTATCAAGTGCAGCTCAGACAAAACATCGCCTACATTCACAAAATTTTCCAATGCGCTTTAGATATGTTGTGGCAAGCTTTTAGACTAAGCATGGCGCTGCGCGATGCTTATTTAGTGTTTGAAGGAGATCCTTTAGCACGTTATGAAGCCTGCACAGAGCTAGTGGCCAATTGGGATGACTATCAACGTCACCTAAAAAATCATCAAGAACAATTAGTGGAAGAACTAGAGAAAGGTCAAGCCCTAGCAGATCGTATTCTGACACGCCTTGATCTACACAACACGCAATTTATTCTTCACTTTCTAAAAAATCAACTCCCTCAAAATCAAAATATTAAAGCAGGTTTAGATAATGTCTTAGAAGCAGCGAACCGTGCTGTAGACACTTTCTATATTCCAGGTAAAGTAACACCTCTGCATATTGACCTAGCAGAAGGCAAAGACCAACCGCCTGCTTTGGCACCCGGCCGCTTCCCTCCTTGGGCCGGACAAAAAGTGGAAATTAAAACGGGTGCTTCTCAAATTTCCTCTTCTCTTGAATTAGAAGAAGAATCAGAACATGATCTTTTTGGGCAACTTCTTATCCCTCTCACAGCTCCCCTTAAAGGGGTGATGTATGTCGCTCAAAACATTAAGCAATTTTACCAGAAGAAAGCAGAAGAACCCATTCACCCTTGTGTTTAACAACATTTTCTCTCTGTGCTCCCTGTATCCTTTGTGGTAATTTATTAAGTTTACCACAGAGGACACAGGGAGCACAGAGAGAAAAATGAGGTTAGAGCGGTGAACGCTTTTACATCTATCTTGTCTTTCTTTGCGCCTTTACGTCGTGCCTTCACGTTAAAATTTTGACGACTATTTGATTAATTACATTAAATTAATTTTTTAAAATTAATTTAATCTTAATTAAATCTTTTAAATAGACATAAAATACACAAAATAATATATTGATTACTCAACAAACAAATTAAGTGGAGTAAAGTAATGAATATTATTTCTCGGTCTTTAGGTTCTTCTTTCAATTGTTTTGTCAGACAATCCACAACACGAGGACTTTTAACACGAGAATTTTTAAATGGATTTCAACCTCGTTATTTCTCTCATACGACTCAGCCTCATTCCTCTTTACGGCCACGCAGTTTCTACGAAATTCCCCCTTCGCCTCGCATTTATGTTCGAGTGGCAGCAAAAGAAAAAGAATTATATCAAAACCTTAGCGAAGGTCTTTCTATCACTCGAGAGGATAGGTATTCTAAATCTAATGGTTTATTCAGAAGTTGGTTGGCACGCTTACTAGATCCGAGCAAATTCTGGGAAGTGATGATATCTAAACCCAAACTAGGCAACCAACTCAATGGATCGTTGCTTTCTTTTTCTGCAGAAACTTCTCTTTCTCATTGTCTTGAAGTGCTGAAGCAAGAAGGAGGAAGAGGATTAAAGAACATTTCACAAGCCGGTTTAACAGTAGTATGGGATAAATTTAAAGAGTATAAAGCGGATGATGAAATAGTCGAATTATTCCATTGCCGACTTCCTTCCAATTTCACAGCTTCTCCTGAAATACTCTTAGATTACTGCTTTGCTCAACTGAGAAGCTCTTATTGCCAACCTCTTTTAGTCACTAAAATTGCAGAAAACCTACTCAAACAAAAACCTCTGGCTCAAGCGCATTATGTGCGAGGATTAGCGCATATGGTACGTGCCTGCGTAGCAAAGGATCTTCATGATCTCCTCCAGCAAGGTAAAAAAGATGCAGCGCTTGAAGATCGCTATAGAGAGTATTTTAACTTCGCAGTTTATGAAGATAGCTCAAAAAATTACAAAGAAGCGCTAACATTAGCTGAAGTGGAATTCAAACAAGCCTTTAAGATGCAATCCACCGGACAACATGCTCTTGCGGGAATTTTAAATTTAATTGAACAGGGACACCTAGAAGAAGCGCGCACCTGGTCTACATTTATCTGGCAGCAACTACAAGAACAGCCTTCTCGCACTACGCAAGATTTGCAGGCATTATTAATTGCAGGAATTATCACTCAACAATCAAGTATAGAGCTAGAACAAATGACAAAAGTGATGCTCGCAGAAGAACCAGGATTAAAGACAGAGTATTTGGAAAATTTACAGCTTTTAGCTCCGCATTTTTCAAATACTCACCAGATGATAAAGTTTTTATCTCTACCACCTAGTGAGAAAGTTTAGGATACGTTCTAATCTGCTTTAGGGGCCTTTTTTTTATGCCACTCAAGTACTTGAGCTAAATGTTGATCAATTTCAGGCTGACGTTTATGGACCTCAGCAAACGAAACCGATTTAACAGGCTGTCCGATAAAGCGATTATCATTATTCCCCCGATCATATAGATCTCTTGTTCCTGCATAGACAGTGGGTTTAATGACAACAGTGACAGCTTCTAATTTTCCTGTTTCCGGATCATAAATTTCTACTGTACCGGCATCTACACCGTCTGTTAAATCTCTATCATTAATTTCACAGTTACCCCAAGGATAAGTGTGTTGATAGAAAGCATCTCGCAATTTAACTTCTTTCAATTTATTAGTCTCCGGATCCAATTTCATTTGAACATTCAATGTATGCTCTTCTACTTTAACCGAATTTCCTGTTTTATTTTTCACTAAATGCCCTTCGTGATAAACTGGAAGCCCATTTTTCATTTCAACTGGCAGATACACTTCACAATCCAGTGTATGCAATTGTTCAGCATCAATAATTTTAAACTTTTTCCTTAAAGCATCTACTTTATCTTGCTGTCCTAACTCTTCTGCTTTATGAATTTTTTTCATCACTTTATTTAATTTCTGACCATGCCAAATATCAAATAAAATTTGCTTCACTTGCGCGTGGTGTCGACAATCTCCTAATCCTAAGATCAAATTAGTTGAAATATTTGTCCGCGAATCAGGCATCAACTTACGTGTTTCTCGTGTAGGTGCTCCACTCAAGGCAATTAAACTTTGAACAGAATGATCAAATAATTGGTGTCCTTCTGAATCTAACTGCTCTAAATTCCATTCATCTGTATGAAATCTTTCTCGAATAAAAGCATCCACAAGTGTATTAAACTGGTCAAATGTCTTCACCTGTTGTAAATTTTTAGCAAACTCATGTGCTTCATCTGAGGATTTAAATAAATCTCCTAAAGGAGTATTCAAAATTTCCTCAAAGAATTTACGGTCATAATGATTGACATTGTGAGCAGGAAGTTGTGCACCAAATTTAAAATTCCCTTCAATATAGTTAGATTTTAATCCTTTATAATTGAAAGTATAACGTTCCCACGCATCCACAGAAGATTGAATTTGATTCTTAACTGCTTTAATATATTCTAAAGCCTCAACAGGGTGTTGCTCCAGCTGAAAATAATGAGCAGTTAAATCTCGCACAAACCCGTTTCTCTGATTGTAGTGCGTATCAGGCTCTACTCTCAATTCTGTGATCCCTTCTAACGCATTCTTCACTTGACTTGTCGTTTTACAAAGGCTGATTAACGCTTGTTGAGCTAATTCAATTTCTTTCGCACTGCTATCAGGTAAAACATATAAAGCTTCTAAATAAGCTCTTACAACAGCAAAGTTGCTTGATTTTAGTCCACCTTCCTTTTGAGCAGCTAATTTCGTCAGCTCCGCCATTTGTTGAGCTCTTTCAGGCGATTGTTGTTCCAACAAATAATGCATCGTTCGACATCCATAACGGCAATCCCACGTGTCGACAAAAGCCTCTTCAAAATCGACAATTGCGCCACTTAAAGACTTACAATAATTTTCTAGGACTGTTTCTCGATCCATACTAGCACCGGGAAAACATTCCTGATACTCTTTCTTGATAGCTTCTGTCACTTGATTGGTATCAATGGCGTGCAACATTTTTTCTGCCGCTCGTTTAGACATCGCTTGAATCGTTCCTTTGATCGCAAGCCCTTCTGCACGGCTATCTTCGTTTTGCATCAAAAGATTCGCTATCGCTTGCGCATTGTAAATGTTGATATAGTGCCCTTTTAAAATCGCACGTGCGTAGAAAACCAGATTAACCGGATCCGTAATAAAATGTTTATTTTCACAAGTATCCATCATTTCCACCATTTGATCGTGGGCATCGAGCTCCCACAATTTTGTGAAAATGACTTTTAATTCTGATGAATTAAAACGCTCAATTCCAGTTAATTTTTCTCCATCCCTTTTACGCACACCTTGATATAAAAAACGTTGTAAAGCCTTTATTTTTTCTTCAGGGGTTCCACTTGCCATGATCTCATTCAAATGTTCATTAAAAATACGCGATTGCTTCACAAATTTTTGGCTCTGCTTATAGACTTCCCCCGGATGATTATCAGAAAATAAAAGACCTGTATTGATATCAGAACCTTTTTCCTTTTCTTTAGGACGTTTGCCAAATTTTGACTGAACATACTCTTCTGCTAATTCAGCTTTTCTTTCTGCATTTAAAAAACTGACTTCTTGCCGCTTTTCTTCATTTGTCTTGTGATCTTTGTGAGCCACAAAGTTTCTAATTAATGATTGCTTAAAGCGCTCTCTCTCAGATACATCTAAACCCTCTGCTTCTCCTCCCGGAGCCCCTATGTGTTGTCTTTCATTCATCGAAGAACTAAATGTCCACTGAGGCATCTTCATATGCTCAAATGTGATCTCTCTTTCTTTCTGAATATGATTTTCAATAAACCTTTGATAACGCTCTGCATTTTCAGGATTTCTTAAGCTAGGATTATAACTGAAAAAACGCTGTTGTACGAAAGGAAGAGGTAAACTCTTGACCTGTGAATTAGGGTACGCAGGATATTTTCCTTGCATAGAGACTGTTGCACGCGTTAGAGCAGGTACAGGTCGAGTCCCTCCTTGCGCAACTTGCCCAAATACTCTGGTACCACCCATGGCTAATCTAGATAAAGAAAACATATTTATTACCCTTTTTAAATTCCAACAAACTATATAAATTAAATTTGTTCTTATATTAATTATATCACTAATAGCACACTAATTGCAAACTAAACTAAATATAATCATTTAATTTAAAACGAAAATTAATTAAATGTTAAAATACGATAAATTATTTCGTTAATTAAATAATTTAACTTAATAAATAATTAACGTTGCTTTAACAAAACTTGATTTTTATAATTATTATTGATAATTCTAAGATGAAAAATAGGTTTAACCTATTAAAGAATGAGCTAATTCTAGTTGAATTTTAGGCAATTTTGGAGTAGATTAACTCTCATTAAACAAACGCAAATATGGAAAATTATGTTAACTCAAACCATTCGCCGTCAATTTTTGCAGTATTTTAAAGATCAACATCATGTGATCGTTCCTTCCTCTCCCGTCATCCCCCATGATGATCCGACTCTGTTGTTTAACAACGCAGGCATGAATCAATTTAAAGATGTTTTCTTAGGGAAGAGTCATCGCGATTATACACGTGCCGTCTCCAGTCAAAAATGTATTCGTGTGGGAGGCAAACACAATGATTTAGAGAATGTAGGACATACGAACCGTCACCTCACGTTCTTTGAAATGCTGGGCAATTTTTCCTTTGGAGACTATTTCAAAGAGCAATCGATTCGCTTTGCATGGGAAGTGTCCACTCAAGTGTTTGGATTCGAGGCTGATCGCCTGTGGCCCTCTGTTTTTCGGGAAGATGACGAAGCGTTTGAAATGTGGACCCAATATGTGCCGGCTGAGCGTATCACCCGTTTTGGGGAAAAAGATAACTTTTGGGAAATGGGCGATACAGGCCCTTGTGGTCCTTGCTCAGAGCTTTATTATGACCGCGGACCCGCCTTCGGACAAGCCACACGCTTAGCAGACGATCAAGAAGTAGGCAATCGTTTTCTCGAATTTTGGAATCTCGTGTTTATGCAGTATAATCGCCAGCCCTCCGGTCAAAAAGAAGGTTTACCTAAACCCTCTATTGATACAGGCGCGGGATTAGAGCGTGTAATAAGCTTGAAAATGGGTGTACAAAGCGTTTACGAAACAGATGTTTTGCGCAGTTTAATCGCACAAGTAGAATCCGTTACAGGCATTCCTTATCAATTAGACGACAAACGTGCACCTGCTTTTCGCGTGATTGCCGATCATTTGCGCTGCCTAGCATTTGCGATTGCAGATGGCGTGCAACCTAGCAATGTGGACCGCGGATACGTATTGCGCAAAGTCTTACGTCGTGCTGTGCGTTATGGACGCACTTTAGGCATGGATCGTCCCTTTTTGTCTGAGATTCTTCCTCAATTAGTGCACACTATGGGAAGTGATTATCCTGAACTCGTAAAAGGACAAGAACGCATCTCTGATATTCTGACGATTGAAGAAGAAGCTTTTCTCCGCACGCTTAAACGCGGCGGTAATATTCTTAATCAAGTCATAGAAAAAGCACAGTCCTCTTCTCAACACACCATTAGCGGAGATGACGCGTTTAAACTCAAAGACACTTATGGATTACCCATTGAAGAAGTGTTGTTGATTGCTAAAGACTCTGACCTCAAAGTGGATGAAAAACGTTATCAACAATTAGAAGAAGAAGCTAAACAACGTTCACGCAATACACAGAAAAATGTGCAGCAAATTGCTTCAGAAAATGTGTTTGCTGAATTCGCTAAACAACAAGGTGAAACCCAATTCTTGGGCTATACACATGCCATTGCTGACAGTCGAGTCGTCGGATTGGTAGTGAACGGAGAATTTGTTCAAACCATGCAAGAAGGACAAGAAGGACTCGTCATTTTAGACCAAACTCCTTTCTATGCTGAAATGGGAGGCCAAGTCGGTGATATTGGTTATTTAGAAAGTCCCCAGCACTATTTTCTCGTCCAAGATTGTATCGCCCCCTATAAAGGAATCATCGCGCATCAAGGCCAACTGCAACGTGGCACTCTCAAGGTAGGTGATACAGTCAGTGCGCTGATTGATCGTGATCGGCGTCAAAAAATCGCCAATAATCATACTGCCACGCACCTTTTACACTGGGCTTTACATCGCGTCTTAGGTGAGCATATCAAACAAGCTGGTTCGGTCGTCGATCCACAACGCTTACGTTTTGATTTCAGCCACCACAAAGCATTGACAACTGAAGAACTCAGGCAAATTGAAGATATCGTCAATACTAAAATCCGCGAAAATCTTCCGGTAAAATGTTATGAATTGAAATATGATGACGTGCAAAAACGAGAAGACATTAAGCAATTTTTCGGCGAAAAATATGGATCCAATGTCCGCGTGGTCGATATCGACTATTCTAAAGAGCTGTGTGGAGGCACGCACACCTCAGCGGTAGGTAACATCGGATTATTTCGCATCGCAAAAGAAGGCAGCATTGCTGCGGGCATTCGCCGTATTGAAGCCGTGACAGGCAAAGAAGCGGAAGAGCTGAGCCGGCAAAGTGAAGATACGCTCATGCAAATGGCGCAAAATCTAAAAACGCCCCTGCATCAAGTGCAAGAGCGCCTAGAAAAGCTGTTAGAAGAAAATCGACAGCTCTCACAAGAATTAAAAACAATTCGCAAAAATCAGTTAAATCATTTGGTAGAAACACTTTTAAACCAAACCACGCAAGCGGAAGCTTTACGTTTCGTCGTCGCAGAAGCTTCGCTTTCAATGGAAGAACTTCGTCAGTGCGTAGACCTTACTTTGGATCGTCTAGGCTCAGGCATTGTCGTGTTAAGCACAGTACTAGCTGACAAGTGCCAACTCATGGCTAAAATCAGCGACGACTGGGTCAAGCAAGGTTTTTCTGCGCATGAAATCATCAAGTTGGCGATGCCAATTGTAGAGGGAAGTGGCGGAGGTAAACCTCAGGCGGCACAAGGGGGCGGAAAAGCTCCTCAAAACTTGATTGAGGCTTTAGAGCGGATTAAGGAATTCTTAAGTCAAAAGGCAAATATCTAAATCCTGATGTTCTATATACAAAAGAAAAAGATATTGAATAAAAGGAAGTAATTACTTTGCTAATGATCGCGGCAGCGATGATAAGTGGGTAGTCCCGCGTGAAGCGAAAGGCCGTTTAGGCCTGTAGCGGAACGTGGGGTATGCAAAACACAAAAATAAAGTCGCGGTAGCGACGACAGAAATCGATATCAATATGACTCATTCTTACAGAATTCACTTTTTTCATTTTATTTGGTCAACAAAACAAAGACGTCCGCACATTTCATCAGATGTTCAATCTCGCTTGTATCCCTACATGGGAGCCATTATTAGAAACCACTCAGCAAAATTGCTAGAAGTTGGAGGAATGCCAGATCATATTCATTTATTAATAGAAATGTCTATTCTCGATAAGTTTTCTCACTTTGTTAGAGACCTTAAAGCTTCTTCATCTTTATGGATTCATCAAAATTTTCTTAATCTCAATGATTTTGCTTGGCAAGAAGGATATGGTTCTTTTACAGTCAGCTACTCAGCTTTAGAATCCGTGCAAAAATATATTCAAAATCAAGAGAAACATCACTCAAAAATGACATTTGAAGAAGAATATCTTAAATTTTTAAACTTACATCATATAAAATATGATAAACGATTTGTTCTGGGTTGATTCATTCACTATCTATCGCTGCTAACCGCAGCTCAATTATTTTTGCATTTTTAACCCCACGTTCCGCTACAGGCCTAACCGGCCTTTCGCTTCACGCGGGGCTTCCCACTTTTGATCGCTGCCGCGATTAGCTACAATTATCCAAACTTCAGTTTGCGTAAGGTGAGTTATTAATTTGAATTGTGGAGGGATGACTCACAACTCAGTTAAAGCCAATTGTGAGTCATGCATGATTGTTACATAGCAATTGGTTGTCGTCTCATTTGAACTCTCTGCAAGTCATTGGTAACCGCAGTGATAGCACGCTGACCTAACACCTGTACAAGAGCTGGTAATCGAACATCAACATGCTCGGGTACTAAGCTTTTGAGGCGACTCCATATTTCCTGAAATAGACTTTGCTCTTCAGAATCCAAACTCTCTATTTGTTCTGCCTTCTCAGAAGTTGCTCTTCTTCTATTAGATGGCGAAAACTCGAGAATAGAGGTAGCAGAGCTAGACGTAGACGTGTCCGCACGTTTTTCTTGTGGTTTGAGCACAACAAAATCTTGGGTCTGAAGAAAATCTACAAATCCTTTTACCGCACTTTGCGAATACAGATATTCTTCGCAAACCACATGTTAAACGCTCATAGTCTGTGAGTTTTTCGGATTTTAGGGCTTTCTCTGTATCTTGCATAACATCTGCATAGTTTTGTAAGAAATAATTATTCTCTGCCCGATTGATTAAGACGTAAGGATAATTTTGTAATTCTTCTTCAGACAGGAGGTTTATTGCTAAATCAAATTCTAAAGAAGCGTCTTCAAATTGATGACTATAAAACAGATCGCATCCCATATGCCAATGATTTTGCCAATTTTCTTCAGCAAAAACTGTGGAAAGTAACAGTATTAACACTGAACACAGATAATTTTTCATATATCTTTCCTTATCATTACATTCTGTTCTGTAGAATAGTTGGTAGTAGAGAATGAAGTGTCAAGTATTCATTATTCACTTTACTTTTTAGCTATGTGCTTATAAGCATTATGCTTATTAAAAAGTCCACACTGAGGACAGCGATTTAATTCTTTGGCGCTGTCTTCCACATAAGCAAAATGACAATATTCACACACACAGAGTGTTTGTTCTGTGGAAAAAAAGACGCGGCGGCGTAGGCGATAATGAGAATACACCCATATGCCCAAAATAATGGCGAGGGTGCCTCCTAGATAAATCATAAAAATATTATTGAATGTCAGCTCAATCATGCATACAATTATATCATGTCGTAGAGGTCACGAGCAAAGCATTTCTTTGCCATGCGCCACTATAAAAACGCCACGCATAAATAGAAGCTGATACAAGCGTATAGACAGAACATAAAGCTAAGGCAGTTTCAATGGTGCCTCCCGTACGCATCACAAAGATATAAATAGGCGCGACCATAAAGAGCCAAATGGAACAACTACCCCCGATCATCAAAAAGAAAGTATCAGCAGAGGCATTCAAAGCTCCGGCTATCACAAGACGAATTCCTTCTAAATATTTGTAAATTACCGCATTAGCCAATCCGAAGACGAGCGAAGAATAAAATAAAGCTTGCTGGACCTCCGGAAGAGAACTTAAAAACCAGCTAATAATGAAATCCCGCATACTCCACAGAAAAAGTGCCATAAAGACTGCAAAACCTGTGATCAACATAAATCCCGATCGCACGACTTTGAACACGAGCTCAGGACGTTGAGCGCCAATGACATTTCCACAAACAGCTGCGACAGCTTTAGAAAGGCCATCCCCAAAGAAGAAAAACAAAATCAAAACATTCTGCACAATACCGGCAATCGTTAAGTGCTTGACGCCTAAAGTGGCCATCATTTTGTAAAACACGGCCCAACCTGCGACTTCTAACATGCCAAAAAGGGCGTTAGGTAACCCGACACGCACACATTGTATGACAAGAGATAAATCCCAGTTCCAGTTCAGGGTCCCAAAAAATTTTCGATTAGAGCGATGAAAAAAAGCACAGAGCAGAATAAGAACTTGTCCCGCGACTGCTGTATTAGTCGCAATCGCTGCGCCTTGAATACCGAAAGAAGGAATATACCCTTCCCAGCCAAATACCAGCAAATAACATAAGGCTGTATTGATGACATTTCCAATAAAAACCACAAGACCCGTTAAAAATGTTTTTCCTTGTCCAATAAAAAATCCACTTAAAGCGGTGAATAATCCATGGGCCGGTCCAAACAATAACATCCAAAAGAAATACGTGCGCTGCATCTCAGCCGAAACGTCTGAGCCAAAAAAGAAATAGGGTCCCCAAAAAGAAAGAGGCAAGAAAATAAAGAGCGAAAAGAGCGCCAACCAAATCATCTGCCAGACAGTTCGCCCTAATTGTTCATGCTGCTTGGCACCAAAATTCTGAGACACAAAAATTTGTGTCACACTGGCTAAAGAACTCCAACCCGCCAGAAAAGCCCACCCTAAGTTGGTCGCTTCTACGGCCGCGTTATGCGCTTCTAACGTATATTGAGCAAGCGCTAAGCGGTCAACAAATAACATGGCCATTCCCGATAATGAACTCAAGATCAAAGGAAAAGCAATGACCAAAAGTTGCCGTACACTTCCTGCAGGATAACGAGAAAAAGCCATTTATTTATCCTTATAATTAATAGTTGTCGTTTATTATTAACATACGACAATTAGAAATTATAAAAAATAACAAAATAAAATACAATAAAATTTTAATTGATATTGTAGGTAGATTGGGAAATTAAAAGATTATATTTAAAAAAACTTAGCATAATGTGATAACACAAACAAATCCAACGCTGAGAGTGGGGTGTTTTCATTAGAAAAGTTTAACAATCAATAAACCCTTAATCCTGCCGCTTGCGATCTTGCACATCCTGTTCTTTCATTAAAATAAGAACAAGTTGCGCAAGATCACAAGCGGAAGGTGTTAAAAATGAATAATTTGCAGTAATACCATTTCCAGAAAATAACGTCATATTTGAGCTGCGTGAAAGCTCTCGCGATTCAACGATCGCAAATGGGTCAATATCAATGCGATATGGACCTATTTGCGATCGTTGAATCGCGAG
>JASBUW010000148.1 GCA_030147755.1 Parachlamydiaceae bacterium | reverse complement strand
GCTCTGGAACATCGGGCTGAACACGCCCGCGCCGCCCGCCTGCGTCAGCGCGACGAAGTGGAACGCGCTGGTCCGCGAAAATTCATAGCTTTTGTTATCCTCTGCGTCATTGCGTCTCTTGCGCCTCTGCGTTTAAGATTTGAGACGACGGTGAGTAAATACATCCTCTCTATCTTGCCGTTTACGATCCTGCTTATCCTGTTACAAGATAAAAAGGATAAATAATTTAAATCACTGATTTTTAATTATATAAATCTAAGGATATTTGATGTGAATTGTGTTGAAGTTCATTAAAGATGCGCATGCGGTTTTGAAAAATGAAAGAATTTTCAAAACCGCGGAAGATATATCCCTTCCAGTTGAATCCTGGAAGGGATATAGGTTAGTCCTTAAAAAGTTGGCGACCCATTTCCTTGAAATGATTTAAAGCTTTTTGAGCACTTTGAGCATTTGCATTAGATTGATCAAGTTGCTGATGCAAATCGTGGCTTTCTTTTTCCCATGCATCTAGCAGTTCTTTATTTTTATTTTCTGCTTTTTGAAGCTCTTGTTTAAGTTGAGTAATCTGTCTATCTTTATCTTCTACAGTCTCTAAAAACTGTAAAACTTGAGTCGCAAGTTGACCCACTTGTTTTACTTTTTTCGCTGTTGAAGAAAGAGAAAGCTGATCTGAGGAATCTCTAGTAGGAGAAGCACTAGACGAAGCGCCGGACGTAGATCGTTTAGCTGATGGTTCTTTGGTAGAAGACTTTCTTTTTCTTGTAAGAGGATGGGTGGGTTGTTGATGTGTCTTTCCTTGTTCTTCTGGATAGCTGAGATTTTCCTCCTCATCGCTTTTATCGTTTGGAAGTACGGCATCTTCTAAAGACATACGAGTGGCAATGGGGCTCTTTTCTTCAAGCGCTTTTTTATATTGAGGATACCATTCGGCTTGTTGTTCCCATGGTTCAAATGGTTGGGTACCTGCAATTCTTTTATCTCTTTTAGATGTTTCTTTTTCTGTTAAAACATCTTCTAAAAGAGGGATGTTAAATAATTTGACTGTCCAAAGAGTCTTATTTGTTTTACTTCTTACCCCAAATGTGCATTCAACTTGAAAAGGAACGCGATAACCTGTCTCAAATGGTGTGATATCACCGATTAAATCGATCTTTAGAGGATCTCTTGTTTTATGTGTGAAAATCGTTGAGCGGATTTCTTTTACCAATTCTTCTTGCCCCACTACACGTTTATACACTTCAATTGCATTTTTAATAGTGGCGACAAGTTGCTCATTTGAAGGTCTAGGCTCAGATGTCTCTACTTCCAACTGTGCACGCAGATAGCATTTATTGGGGGTGCGAAAAATAGGGAAGGCCAGCTTATAGTAATGCGATTCCTTTCCCGATCGAGTAGGATGATAAACGCAATAATAATACATCATGCTTTCTTTAGGAATTCTATAAATGGTTCGATTCACATTTTCTGTCGATAGAGAAGCAGCAGAACTCGTAGCATCATTTGAAAAGTGTGATCCAGAAACAACTTGCACTAAGTGATTAAGACCGGAAGGAAGTTGTGAGGCAGTTTCAGTGGCTTGATTTAAAGCTACAGGGCTTGAACTTGAATTCAAAGGCCCTAAAGTAGAGGGGTCCATAAAATCTCCTATTTTTAAAATTAAATGACAACATTTTTGCTCTTGTATCAAAAAATCATAAAAATCGAGTTTAATGAATTTAATATGCCTTTTTCTAAACAAGGGCAAATCATAACTGTTTGTAAAAAATATTAAAAGAGGATTTTTTTAAAGTGAAATGTTTTGATGCATTTCACTTTAATAAATAATTTTAATGGCGATAGTTTTGTCTGGATGTGCTAGGCGAGCGGATAGAAGGAGGGCCTTGTCTTTGCCACTGTTCCCAACGGTTTACCTCCTCTTGAGCGCGTAATAAAGAACGTTCTTTATCCCTGAGAGTATCTCTAGTTTGTTGATGGGATGATTTTTCTCTTTGTAACTGACCTTCTAAATCATCTGAATGTGCTTTTGTTCTTCTTAATTCCTGACTTTGTTTAGTCAAATGGCTCATGCGTTCTTCTGAAAGCTTTCTTGCTTCTGTTGCATTTGCTCTTGCTTGTTGTAATTCCGTTTCTAATTGTTGATTGTGTTTGAAAACACGTTGATATAATGCTTTTAATTGTTCTAATTCTGCTTGAACAGGAAGTAAAGTGGCATTTTGGCTCATTAAGGTGAGATTTTCTATTTGTAATCTTGCCAATTCTTCTTCTTGAGATGCTTTTAGGTCTTTTATTGTTTGTTGAGCTTGTTGTAAAAGAACGCGAGTTTCTTCCTGACTTTTAAGTGCTTGGTCCAATTGTGTTTTATAACTTGCGTTTGCTTTTTTAGCGCTTTCTAATTCTCCGTCTCGCTTTTTTAATTGACTTTGGGCGTTTTTATAGCAGATATCAAGGCCTACACGCGCATTGGTAGCTTCCCTCAATTGTGTTTGTAAATCCTGTAAGTTAGGCTGTGCTTTAAGTGCTGCGATTTCTGTTTCTAATCTTTGTTTTTCTGTCTGTGATTCTGTTAGTTGGGCTTTGGCTGTTTCAATTTCTTGTGTTTGCTGGTCTAAAAGCGTTTGTTTATTTTTGACTTCTTGTTCGAGTTCCGCAATTCGCGTCTCTTTTTGTGTGGCTGCTTCGCTTTGTAATTGAAGAGATCTCATAATGCTTGGCATTAAAGTTTGTATTTGTTCGGCACATGATTGTGCGGTTGCCAAAGGGTGCTCAGTCGAACTTGTTACTGAACTTTCCCGTGCAGGTCTTTTGTTAGCTTCATGAGCAGAAACTACTGCTGAACTTTCATCGTGACCCACACTTAATCTACGTTTACGACGAGTTTCTGGAGGATTATACGCAAGGCTTTCTGCAATAGCTAAGTGAAACTCTTCATCATCATCATCTTCATCTATTGGATTTTCAATATTTTGTGAAGGAGTAGGTGACCAATCATCACTAGAATCTTCATCTTCTAATTCGTTAATTTCTCCTTCTTCAAGTTCTTCTTCAATGTCTTTCTTCTCTTTAAATTTCTGGCTTTTTAAAGTGGCTGCATACTCTTTATACCAACAGACATTCTGTTCCCACTCTTCAAAAAAAGGTGTTCCACCTTTTTTTAGTTTTCTATCAATTTTGAGATCGCGCTTCGCTGTATCTTGTTCAATTAAAATATCTTCAGCGATCACTTGATCTTTTAATTTAACTGTCCAAAATACTTTAGAAATTTTACTGGCTGTGTTTGATCCAAAAACAACTTTAAGCGTGAAAGTGCAATGATAATTATTTTGATTAGATTGCAATCTTTGGACAGTGACCATCAAAGCTTCTTTTTCAGTATGATGAAAAACTTTTTCGATTTTGGAAGGTTTCTCTTTAAGTGGTTGACCTGGTACTCGCTTATAAACTTTCAACGCTTGCTTAATTGCCTCTTCTACATCGGCAACCTTAGGTCTTCTATCGAATTGAGCCACAAGCGATCCTCGGAAGAGGCAATGGTTTTGTGATTTAAAAATAGGAAATGGACTTTCATAAAGTTCATTTTTGTAGTTTATTCTTCTGTGATAGAGATACTGAACTTTTTCTTTTAGACGCACATTTTGAAGTTGAAAGGGATTTTGCAGCGATGTAGAAGATGAGGAAGAGGTTAATGGGGACGGAGATTCCGTGGTTTGTGGTCTAGATGTTTGCGTATCTTTTGTAGAGCTGTCTAAACTGCTTGCTTGAAGAAGAAGTTCAAAACTAGGTGAAGAGCTTGTTAGCGGATATTGCATAGATGATCCTAATTTTAAATTATTTAATAAAAAATGATTCTTGTTTATAAATAGTTTGCAATTATATGTTTTTGATTTGTGTAAACGTTAAAGAGTATATTAATTTTGTGTAAAATTAGATGAGTCATTCATTTTACTTTGCAAACACGCCTTGATCTATAAAAATACCTTAAATAAAATGGTCACACGCGTTAGCGTTTGGAGCCCCCAAGCAACTTCGTTGTTAATATCAAAAAGTAACAGTGACCTTTTTAGTAGTTGCTCAAAGTATACTTAAAAAGACGGGTTTTATCTGTGCGGTAGCACTATTACTGCATTAGCCCAGACCGAGCGCGTTTAGCGCTCGTTCTGGGATTTAATGCACAACCTATTGCACTGCGGTTAGCAGTGCTACAAAGGCGCCGACTAGTTGCACTGCTAACCGCAGTGCTAATCAAATGGCATTATTTACCCAG
>JASBUW010000145.1 GCA_030147755.1 Parachlamydiaceae bacterium | reverse complement strand
TGCGTCATCGCGTCTCTTGCGCCTCTGCGTTTGAGATTTTAGAAGGCGGTGAGTAGTTACATGAATAATTAATCTTATTATTTTCTTAATTAAAAATAAATAAAAATAAATTATTATTATAATCTCTTATTAATTTAAAAGGTAATAGTTTATGAATTATTTTGAAAGTTTTGAATTAAATAATAGTGCAAATGAATTAAATGATTTTTATGCTAACTTTTTTCTCATAAATGAACCTTTCAACGATAATCTATTCAACGAACAAGAAAGTATAGAATATAAAGCCTTATTTGGTGACGACATTGTTCAAAATCCATATTCAAGTGATTCATCCTTAGAAATAAACAGTTCTTCTCCTGATCCTTTCTTTTCCTCATCATCACAAGAAGAGAGTGACGTCAATCTGTCATCACCTATAAGTGAAGAGAGAGAGGGGCAAGCGTCATTAACTCTTGAGATAGATCCCTGTTCTTCCGTTGAGATAGATCCTTATTCTCCCATGTTGTGGCCCACTTATATTCATCCACAAGCTGATACGTTAGCTGTACCAGCGTCATCGACAAAAAGAGCATGGGAGCCAGAAGAAGATGAGGAGCAAGATGTTTCTCGGCTTCATAAAAAGCCTATGCTTTCTTGGCGATTAGAAGAGTCGCCTAAAACCAACTTTCATTCTTATGCCTTTTCTCAAGTCAATACGATTCAAGGAAAATATCAAAACTTGAGATGTGGAATAGAAAAAGCTTTAGCGAGCCTCTCTGAAGAGATGGCGATATTAAAGCAAGAGTACCAACAAATTTGCCATAACTTTTTAATAAAAGCACAATTTCCTCCTAAACCCGAAGGGATTACAGAAGATTTAATGCCTTATCAATGGTTAGGTTATAAATGGATGGAACTCTTGTCCAAACATGGAATCGGCGGTTGTTTAGCTGATGATATGGGATTAGGCAAAACCATGCAATCGATAGCGCTAATTCAAGCTGTGGTGAATGAGAAAAATAGTCGTGGTGAAAAAGCACGTATTTTAGTTTCTTGTCCAGCTAAGTTAATTGAAAATTGGAAGAAAGAATTTCGAGTAAAGAGCGCAGCGTTGAGTTCCTCTTTACATGTGATAGAAGGCAATGAAAATATTCCGGCAGAAGCTTCTATTTGCTTAGTTTCTCATGAAAAGCTACGTCTAGAGAGTAAGCAAGCAAATTCTCCTCTTTATGCTCAAAATTGGGATTTGACAATTTGTGATGAATTTCATTCCTTCTTGGGATCGTCCATTTCTCAAAAAGCCATTCTCGATTTACGTCAACATAGTAGAGGTTTTATAGGATTAACGGGCACACCTATGCCTAATGGTTTAATAGAACTCTATAAATTGAATTATCTTTTAAATCCTAATCTTTATCCTAAAGAGAAAGCCTTTATCACACAGTGTTTGAAGCCCGCTAAAGAAGAATTAAAAAAACTTTTAAAGGTCAAACAGCAGTTAGGAGAAGTTCCAGGCAATTATCCGGTACAGAACTTAGAAGAACATCTCGTTCAGCTCATTGACTTATTAGCTAAGCCCTTCATACTACGACGATTAAAGTCTCAGGCGGAGTTTTCTGAGCAAATGGAAGTGATGCAAAGAAGTCATGACAACATGTCTCCTTTACCACCTTTACAACCAGAAATAGAAGTGCCTTATGAGTTTAGTCATTTTCAAGCAGAACTCATTGACGCTATTATGAAAGATAAGAATGTGGAAGAAGAAGAAAAGTTAAATGAACAAGGTGTTTTGTCTTTATTCCAAACGTCAACGAAAAAAAAGACAGAAGATGATGAAGCTTTTGATATGACAGATTTTCTTTGTCTAAGACAAATTGCAGATCATCCTTCTATTTTATCAGATAAATTGATTACGCGTATCGCCGCCCTAGATATAAATCTTGCAGGTCGAATTAAACAACTTCCAGACGAGGGTGAGGAGATAGATAAAACAAAGGCTATTTCTGATGTAGTGCAGCAAATTTTAAAAAACAATCCACAAGATAAAATTCTCATTTTTACTAATTTTGAAGGAATGGGAACAAGAGTTTGTGAAGCTTTGAAAAAATCTGATTTGAATTCTACTATGAAAAAAACAGAATTCATTTTTGGAAAAATCCCAAAAGCTCAAAGAGAGAAAAAAATAGCGTTTTTTCAAAGTGAGGAAGGATCCTCTGTGATGGTATTGGGACGACAAGTAGGAAGTGTGGGATTGAATATCACAAGGGCCAATCATGTGATTATTGTGGATCCTTGGTGGAATTTCAACAATGATGATCAATGTATTGGAAGAGCGTATCGTATTGGTCAAAAGAAATCGGTTTATGTGTATCGCTTGCATCAACCAGGCTTTGTGGTGGATGAAAAAATGACGCGTGTATGTGTAGAGAAAAAAACGTGGTCTGATTTGATTTTATCGCAAGATTCTAATCAGGTTTCTCAATTAATTGGTCAACTTGTAAGTGCAAAAACGGCCTAAAATTAATAGAGAAATCCAAAAAGAAAAAGCGGAACTTCTCCTTTAAGAGCATGTAAAATATCGTCTTTAACCAAATAAGAGGGTTCATCGAGCTCTCTTATTTGTTCTCTTGTTTTATTCTTTCCGCCAATTTCAAATATTAGATCACGCGTTCGATAATCGGCTTGTTTCGAGTAAAAAATGTCTACATTTGCATTTTGTAGAGATTGAATAAAAAATAATTCTCTTTCCATTCCTTTAGAAGGGGGTTGACCCAGATATTGCTGCATGGTGTGAATTAAATTCGTATTATTTAAAAGAATTTTTGCCGGTTTTCGCAAACCAGAACTTCCGCTTTCATAGGGTCGCATTTCTCGACTTAATCCGACTGAAGCCAAAATGAGTACGTAGTGTTCTACTGTTTTATGGTCTATACCTAAATGCTTAGCTAAATTATGAATATTAAGATCGCCGGGAGGAATGGAAGCTAAATAAGTTAATAGCTTCTTGAAATAAGGAAGATTGGGTGTTTTCAAGTTATAATAATTGGCAATATCTTCAAAAATTGTTTTATCAATAACTCTAGAAATTTTTTCATAATAAGAATGAGGATCTTCAAATACAAAAGGATAATAACCTTGTCTTAAATACTCTTTGAAGTGTGGAAGGATTCTATCTACCTCTTTCAATTGGCGAAGAGCATCGTTTGTATCTTCTAGGATATATGGAAGCGAGAATGATTGAAGATGAAGACCTAAAGTAAAATTCAGATATTCTCGAAAAGACAATCCATATAAACGATACAATTTAGCACGGCGAGACAAGTCATAGCTGCCTTCTACCAAATCGAGCATAGAGCTACCTGAAAAGACGATTTTGAGTGAAGGAAAGGCATCATAGAGATTTTTTAATTCTTGATTCCAGCCTTGATATTTGTGAATTTCATCGATAAAAATAATTTGGTATCCTTCTACTAAATGTAGATGACTGACAAATTCTAATAGGGTGGTTTGTTGAAAATAAATAAGATCGGCTGAGAAATAAAAGCATTTTCTTTCTTTAAAGAGTTCATTTTTAATATACTGAAGTAATAAAGTAGTTTTGCCTACTCCTCGAGGCCCGATGAGGCCCGTCAATCGATTGCGTAGATTGAAAGCAGGATAAAGATAGCGCGTTTGAGATAAATCAAGGCTTTCAATCAACCGATGAAAGGTCTCTGTAATAAAACGAAGCATTCGGAGTGTACTCCAGTTTTTGTGGAAATAATTTGGAGTATACTCCAAATGCTATGTTAATGCAAGTTAAACTACAGTTCAAGTTTTTTTATACATATGTGACTTCAGAACTTGTATAAATAATTCGTTCAAATTGAAAAATGTATCTTGATTTTATTAATTGTGTTAAAAATTATAAATATACTGTTGATTATAATTAAATATTTATTTATAATTGCACCCTTGGTTGTTTTAAATTAATTTAATGAGGGAGATTATGATTCAAAATAATTCAATAGAAATTGCAGGTAGTCGTCATTTAATTGGTGCATTTAGATCAAAAGATACTAGCTTTGCAACAAGCTGTAGAAGTTTCTTCTTTACAAACGCATGACTTGATTGCAAAGTTAGGTCCTCTTCCTAAGCACTACGTGAAACGTCCAGAAGACGGAGAAATAGAAGGGACTTTTCCGGTATGCTATGAAGGAAAGGTCACTCTATCAGATAAACTCCTGTTTCTTCCCTTTGTATGCTCTGTGGCTATCAAATTGACCACAGAGTATACGAATTAACATCCTATCTGTCATACACAGGATGAGAAAAAACAAAACCCTGTGCTTTAATTTTCTGATTAGACACACGCTTATTTCCCGCATGTGCATTCATTTTAGAAGGATCCCACTGCACTGGTGGAATCAATTCTTGTTGACACAGCCTTTCATAAAACTCACGACGGGGGATATGAAAATCATTACACAAATTGAAAATACCCTTTAACTGATAGTTGAGGGCGAAATCAAGCGCGTTCACGACATCCGTTAAATGAATCAAATTGGTATAGGCTTCGCCTGTTCCGGCAAAAGGTTGTTGTGCACGACGAAGCCGCTTGCCAATGTCACGTCCTGGTCCATAGATTTCTCCTAGTCTCAAAATGCATGCGTGTAAATTTTGTGAGAGGACTTGTTCTGTTTGATAAAGAATCGTATCTTTCGTTTGTGAAGGTTGTAATGGAGTGTTTTCATCTACCCAAACGCCTTGTTGATCTCCGTAAACGGATGTGCTACTGGTGTAAAGAACGATTTGCAAATGTGCGCCATGTTGTGCCACTTCAGAGGCTGTCTGTAAATAGGTAGATACATAATCATCTTGTGTGTCAGGTGCTACACTAATTAAAAGCGCTTCTTGTTCCGAAATAAACTCTTTTAAGGAAGGCATCGTCAACAAGTGAACGCGATCCACAAGCGACTGAAGAAAAGCCACGCGTTCCGGACGGCGCGTAGTGACAGAAACGATGTGTTCTTGCTTTTTCCAATGAAGCGCAGCAGCTTGTCCCACATAACCACAGCCAATAATGCCAATTTTCATACGGCTCCAGCCATCACTTCTAATAAACCTAAGCGTTGAAAATTCTCTTTTAATTCTTGATTTTCCGGTTTATCAAATACACCATTTGACGCTAACCATTGAATATAGTTTGGGGGCACTTGACTTAAAGGCTGTCCTTGATATTTGCCGAAGGGCATATGCTGCAGAGCGCGCGGACGATTGAGAAGATTAAAAGCTTCACTAATGGTTAAATCGTCCATAAGCGATTCGCATACACGCTGCAGGACAATCACATCGTCTAAGGCTCTGTGGGCATTATTCGCAGGGATTTCATAAATTTCGCGCAAAAATTGCAAAGTATGACGGGGAAGATCGGATCGATAACGTCTCGCCCATTTTAACGAGTCGAGAAACTTCCACGCAGGCATTTTCATGGTATGACGTTCAAATTCACAACGCAGAAAATGATAGTCAAAGCTGTCATTATTATGGGCAACGAGAATAACATCTCCCTCGCAGAATTCAATAAACTCAGCCCCTATTTCAGCAAAAGAAGGAGCAGAGGCTACCATCTCATTGGTGATATGATGGATGGCTGTTGCGTCAGGCGGAATAGGGCAACCGGGATTCACTAATTTTTCAAAAGAACGTTCGCGGACAGGATCGTAAGCAGCGATTTCAATAATGCGATCTTTTTCGGGTTTGACACCTGTGGTTTCTGTGTCGTAATAAATGACGCGTGCCGACATATTAAGATTGCTGACTTTCCATTTCTTGTGCTTTTGCTAAAATTTGATCCAACGTCATTTGGCCAGAACTCACCGCTTCAATAGGTGTGGAAAACATCTGACAGACATGTTCAGTTGTTTTGAGAAATGCTAAAAATAAGTCTTCTTCAATCTTTTTTTTGGGAGTTGGAAGCATCAGACGATAAAACACAACACCTGCCATTTCATCCATTCCGAAGCCGGGGACATCCAATTCCTTATTGAGAAGATGGAGCAAGCGCGCCAAATCAGCAATAATGGCTTGCTGGGGATGCGGATAAGAAGTAGAATCTAAGTGTGATTTTTTTCCTAACATGAGATGCTCATTAGGTTCGAGCATACAAGGAATAAAGACCAAAAGCTGAAGAAGATGACCTTCATCGAATACTCTTAAGAAAAGAGGATATTCTTTTTGATCGATTTTAAAAATCGTGTACACTTGTTGTGTATCTGCTTGGATATCTGCTTCATATTTATTCTTTTGCAGGAAAGCTAAAATAGCTTCAGGGGTCATATTAACCATTATGATTCCTTCTTAAATAAGGTGGATTAACTACCTAAACCAGACAGCAAACCATCATTTTTTTCGTACGTGACAGAGGGATTGTTTGTTGTCGGTACGACTGAAAAGTCATCTTCTGTAGGCATGCGGTAGCAGCTGACTAAAGAACTACCTAAAAAACCAATCAATACTAAGTGAATGAAAATCGATTTAGAAAGAGACATACATGTTGATCCGCGTTAAGATTATTATGATTTTTGGAATGTGATGAGGCAAAGAATAGCGGGGAAGCAGAAAAATCGCAAGATTTTAATGAAATTAAGCAGGGCTAACGCATTTTAATGGACAAAAGGACAAACGACACTAAGGACCTTAAGGACAAAGTGGACTTGTGGATAGGAATGAACATTTTTTGTCCATCATATTCTACTGTCCACTTTGTCCTTAAGGTCCTTAGTGTCGTTTGTCCTTTTGTCCATTAAATGCGTTAGCCCTATGAAATTAAGCTTTTTACACGCGTGTATATAAGCCAAAGCTGTGCATGGACTGAGGAAAATGCGCACGACCAAAATCAAAGCGTTGGCTAAATAAGTCTTTGAGTAACATCATGTGCTCTTCGATCGATTCTGTTAATTGACCATTTAAATTTAACTCATTCTCTAATAAAGAATGTTGTAAATTAAGCGAAATATGCTCAAAGATACGACGGTTATCTTTTGCCGGTAAAGCAGGAATCTCTACGAGAAGACGAGAATCAATGCGATTCTCTTCTAGTTCTTCATCTTTGAGTTTCCGCCTTAAATTGTTGAGTATCTCTTTCGTATCAGGACTGATGAAATGACACATTTTGTTCTTTTTATTAGGAGCAGAAGTGTGATTAAAAAGTTGGCGAAAATAATCAGGGTGAGCACGGAAAATTTCGTATAATAATGAACCCAATTTTTGCGAAATTTGATCCTCCAAATGACCATGATCTTTTACAATATTAGCATGGGCGAGGTAATAAGCATCTTGACGACCTAAATAAAAAATAGCGTTATGAGGATCTATTTCTTCATGGGCTTGCGCTTGATGGTGAGGTGGAATGTGCGTGCAATCAAAATATTGCGTCCAAAGTAAATAAGCATAGGCTTCCCCGCCTTCAGCTAATTTCCAGCCACGCAGAGCGTAAGAAGGAGATAATAATCCCGCAACTGTTGCACTGACACGAATGGTCGTACCGAGGATGGGAATTAAAATTTGAAGACTGACTAAACTTACATAATCCGTTAATCTTAAAGCACGAAAAGCAGAATGATGTACATTTTTTTTGGCAGTCATTAAATTTAAGGTGTATAGCCCAATTTCTGTCGTTTTACGTATAAAATAAAGAGAGGAACAGAGCACTTCTTTGAGCAAATTGGCTATCAAACTAAAACGGCTAGGATAATGTTTTTGCTTTAAAGCTGTATCAAAAATATGCGTGCTGATCTCTGAGCAGCGACATTTATACTCATATTCATGACTCAAATTGATGTGATAATTGGTATTCATGCCCATAAGGAGCCTAAACAGTTAAGGCTTATTAAAGAAGATATAATATTAAAATAACGATTTCTTTACAATTAATAAAATGATTTGTCGTTTTTAATATAGATTAAAATAATTTCTATATAACATGTAATTTTAATTAAACGGGTTCATGCTCTTCTTGCAAAGGAGAAAAAGGCAAGACAGAGACAGTGGTAGGGGATTCTGCCACTAAAAGCGTTTGTCCTTGAATTTCTACTAAGTAAAGGGTCGCACGTGGCGAAAGAGCACGCGTTTCCACTACTTTAATGGAGCTTGTGGTATTGAGCTGTGTTAAACGTGTTTTCATCATGCGTTTAAGAGCCCAGGAGGCTAAGATCATAAATCCAATGAGTAGGCCTAAAATAACAAGCATACGCATAAATTTTGCAGGAAATGAATCTGTTTCACGCTCTAATTCATGTTCGAATGTCTCTCTAAAATAAGGAGAATGAACTTCTTCTGCAGATTGAGGAGGTTCACTTTCCTGCTGACTGAAAAGGGAAGAAGGGGAGGATAAAAATCCTATTAGAATTAAGAAAAGAGAGAGATAATTCTTCATTGCTATCATCATAACTGTTAAAGTTGAAGTACAAAATTATAAATTATAACACTACCTCTAATGAGGAATTTTTGCCTATGTTTTTCCGTTCGGCTAAAGGAATTATTGCACTCGATATTGATGGCACTTTGACAGCGGAAGATCAAGCGCTTGATTCTTCTGTAATCCAGGCTTTGCAAGCGTTATCTTCAGACTGGCGCTTCATTTTCATTACAGGACGTCCTTTTCAATGGGGATTTCGCACTTTACAATCTTTGCCTTTTTCTTATGCGCTTGCGGTGCAGAATGGGGCATTGCTTGTCGAGATGCCTCAAAAAGAAATTATTTTACGTCGCTATCTTACGCAAGAGATTCTGCCTTTAATGGAATCAATTTGCCAAAAACAAACGACTGATTTTGTAGTTTATTCAGGATTAGAAAATGAAGATCAGTGTTATTATCGTCCTCAACATTTTTCAGAAGAAATACTCGCTTATGTTTTGCGGCGCACAGCCTATTTAAAAGAAAAATGGCAATCCATTCCCTCTTTTGCTCAATTGCCTGTTTCTACTTTTTCTTCCCTCAAATGTTTTGCAACCGAAGATCAAGCGTATCAATTGAGTCGTTGTATTGAGGATGAACTCGGCTTACATGCGCCGCCTAATCGTGATCCTTTTGATCCTCGCTATTTTGTGATACAGGCAACACATGCCAAAGCCACTAAAGGCGATGTGCTCACGGAATTTGCGCAATTGAATGATTTAAAGGGTCCGATTATTGCAGCCGGAGATGATTATAATGATCGCACGATGTTAGAAAAAGCGACTGTCAAAATTGTCATGGCAAATGCTCCGCTTGAAATCTTAAAATTGGCGGATGTCGTTGCTCCTCCGGCTTCCCAACAAGGACTCATACAAGGATTAGCAGAAGCATTAAAACGTTTAGAGGAGAAACCCGCATGATAGAGCAAGAACGTCCTTTAGTCACAGTAGGTGGTTTGGTTGTCGCATCTGATGGACAAATTTTGCTTGTACGCTCGAAGAAATGGCATGATTTATATTCCTTGCCCGGCGGCAAAGTCGAAATAGGTGAAACTCGTGAAGAGGCTTTGCGACGTGAAATTTGGGAAGAAACGCGTTTAAAAATTACACAGGTGCGTTTTGCTCTTGTACAAGAATGCATCTTTTCACCTGAATTTTGGCAAAAACGGCATTTTGTCATGAACGATTATATCGCAGATTTAGATCCCACGTGTACAAAAGAACAAGTCCTTTTAAATGATGAAGCCTATGCTTTTCTTTGGATTGATCCTCAACAGGCTCTACAACTATCTTTGCATCACGAATGCCGTATTCTAATTGAGTGGTATTTAAAGCATTCACAACCTGTTGAAAGTCCGTTTGAAGGGATCATAGGAATTCATCGCCATCATATTCAGTGCATCATAGGGGTTTATCCTAAAGAACGTCAGCAGGAACAAACAGTTGTAGTAGATTTAAAAATTAAAATCGATTTTTCTGCTTGTTTGGCTTCTAATCGTATGGAGGATACTGTAGATTATGTGGCTTTAGCACAAGCTTGTACGCAATTGGCGCATGAAAAAAAATATCTTTTACTCGAGACATTTGCAAGAGATGTATTAGATGTCTGCGTGCATCAATTTCATGCTCAGTGGGCATGGGTGTGCTTGCGGAAGCCAGCGGCGATTCCGGAAGCTGAATATGCGTACATAGAATTAGAACGTTATCGATAAAAGGAATTAATAGGGTAATACGCGAAGCGTTTGGAGCCCCCAAGCAACTTCGTTGCTAATATCAAAAAGTAACAGTGACTTTCTTGGTAGTTAGTCAAAGTATACTTAAAAAGACTGGTTTTATCTGTGCGGCAGCACTATCACTGCATTAGCCCCGACCGAGCGCATTTAGCGCTCGTTCTGGGATTTAATGTACAGCCTATTGCACTGCGGTTAGCAGTGCTACAAAGGCGCCGACTAGTTGCACTGCTAACCGCAGTGCTAATCAAATGGCATTATTTACCCAGAACGAGCGCTAAGCGCGCTCGGTCTGGGCTAATGCAGTGATAGTGCTACCGCACAGATAAAACCAGTCTTTTTAAGTATACTTTGACCAACTACCAAGAAGGTCGCTGTTACTTTATTGATATTAGCAACGAAGTTGCTTGGGGGCTCCAAACGCTTCGCGATTTACCTTTTATTTATAAGTACAGTAGCACGGCAAAATAGTGACAGATGCTTCCCGCCATCACAAACACATGCCAAATAGCATGATACAAATAACGTTTATCCATGACGAAAAAAATCACACCCAATGTATACAACATTCCACCTGCGATTAACCAATATAGCCCACTAGTAGGTATGCGTTCCATTAATGGCTCGGCAGCTATCACAACCAGCCATCCCATGAATAAATAAATTGCCGTTGACAACACCTTAAAGCGATGTGTGAAGAAGATTTTAAAGATGATGCCAAAAATAGCCAATCCCCATACCATCCCAAACAATAACCATCCCCACGAACCTTCCAACAGTAACATCGTAAAAGGTGTGTAAGATCCCGCAATAAATACATAAATCGCACAATGATCCAGCGTACGAAACAGCTTTTTAAGCGCAGGACGACGTAAACTATGATAAACCATGGAAGCTGCATAAACAAGGACAAGAGAACCTCCATAAACTGCGAAATTGAGTAACTTCCAATGATTACCCTCTTGCAAGGGAATCACTACCAACATCATGAGTCCAATTAAACTGAGCAAAAATCCCAATCCATGCGTCCACGCATTGGCCCATTCATCTCCTAAGATCATTCCGCTTGCCCATTCGTCTTCCGGAGGAAGTTTTTTTACATGCGTTATCCGTTCCTCAAAGGGTAGTGTTTTCCAATCAATTGTTGACCAATGTTCTCCATTCATACATTAGCTCCTTCGATAATAAGCAGCGACTAAACGAATTTCTTCATAAGTAAAGTGTTCGGGCAATTTCTCTTTAATGGGTGTTAGACGCTCAGATCCTACCTCGGCTATAACAGCTCGAATGGTTACTTGCTTATCAGGAGCCACCAACGGAGTCAAGTCTAAATCTTCTCCATTTTGAATAGCTTCTGCTAAATGCGTAAAAATCGTACTGCGTGCCAATTGCCTCATGTGCATGATTTGATCAATCGAATGTCCCTCACGATAACATTTAATTGTCTCTTCTGCCGACTGCCGACGCTTTAAAGGCTGCGCTAGGGGCTCTATTGCTAAAGCAACAGGTCTTTGCCCGCCATGTGCACGAATCGCTTCCAAAAATTGCACGCCATACTTGACCCATTTAATAGGTCCCACTCCATTGATCTGCGAAAACTCTGCTTGCGTTTGGGGAAAATACACAGCCATTTCTTGCAAAGCACGGTCGCTAAAGACAACAAACGGCGGCACTGCTTCTTGACGTGCAATCTGCAAGCGCAGCTGACGTAACTGGTCAAACAGTTTTTGATCGTACTGCAAACTGACTGTTTCACGACTGCGAAAACGCTCTTTCTCTTCTTTCACCGGTTTGAAGAGACGTTTCTTGAAATACACGGTTTGCTGGCCATCAATCACGGCACGCGATTGATCGGTCCACTTCAACACAGGATATTCTCCTTCTGTCAGCATCAATAGCCCTAAATGCAACAGCGATTCAATATAATAGCGCACCTCTTGATCAGGTAAATCAGCTAATAATCCATAAGTAGACAAGCGATCATAACCTCTTGACAGCACATTTTGATTTTTAGATCCACGCAACACATCGATAACCATGCGTATTCCTAATCCTTGCCTGAGGCGGTACACACACGACAGAATTTTTTGCGCAATGACCGTTCCTTCCATTTGCTCAGCTTCTTCTAAGCAATTATCACAAGCTCCACAATTGGATTGAGGAAAATCTTCTCCAAAATAGCGCAACAACTCATAACGACGGCACTTAGCAGACGTACACAATCGGTACATACGCTCTGTTTTCATCTTCATTTGTTGACGCACTGCGGCATCTTCTACATCTTCCAAAAAAGATTTATACACAATAAAATCTTGCACACCATAGAACATCAAACAATCAGCAGGCAAACCATCACGTCCTGCTCGTCCCACTTCTTGATAATATTGTTCAACCGAACGTGGCATATCCAAATGCACCACAAAGCGAATATCAGGTTTATGCACACCCATTCCAAATGCCACTGTAGCGACCATTAAATTCACTTGATCGTGCAAAAAAGCTTGCTGAGAGGCACTTCTTTCTTGATCGGACAATCCTGCATGATAACGTCCTACTTGATAACCTGCTTGTTGCAGCTGTGAAAACGTATTTTCGACTCCTTTTCGCGTCGCCGCATAAATAATTCCCGGCCATTGCTTTTGCTGCTCTAAAAACTCTTGCAGCTGCTTTTCTACTTTCACTTTCGGATGCAAACGAATTGTCAGATTGGGACGATCAAAGCTTCCTTTAATGACTGTGGGGTTGCGCATCGCCAATTGCGTTTGAATATCTTTTTCTACGTCTTGTGTGGCTGTAGCAGTCAAGGCAATGACAGGACAAGCAGGAAAATGTTCTTTTAAAAGGGCAAGCTTGCGGTATTCACTGCGAAAAGAATGTCCCCATTGCGAGATACAATGCGCTTCATCAATGACAAAAAAAGAAAGAGGAATCTGCTTTAACCGTTCCAAAAAAGTAGGATCTGTAAAGCGCTCCGGAGCCACATAAAGGAGTTTGTAATCCCCTAAATTGTCTAACACAGCTTGCATATCTTGATAGTAAAGACTGCTATTCAGAAAAGCGGCTGAAATATCATTCTTATATAAGGAAACAACCTGATCTTGCATCAAAGAGATCAAAGGCGAAATCACGAGAGCTGTGCCCGGCTGCAATAAAGCCGGTAGTTGATAACATAATGATTTTCCTGCTCCAGTGGGCAAAATTGCCAATACATCTTCTTTTCGCAAGAGGGCTTCGATAATCTCTTTTTGATAGGCACGAAAGGTGTTGTATCCAAAATATTCTTTTAATTTATCTTCGAGACATTCTACTAACATCTTCGTAACATTCCATTAAATTTTTCTCTAACTATAAGGCAATCAAAAATTTAACACACCTCTAAAAAAAAGAACGAACGACAAATGCTGGTGCCAGCGACTTTAAAAAAGGAATATAGACAAAAAAAGACGGAGCTTGCATCTTAATTATTGTGTTTTAACAACTAGAATATTCATCTATCAATCGTAAGGTGATCCCATGCAATCGCTTAAAAAAAGTTTTTTAACAGCTGTTGTTTTTCTGGGTAGTTTTTCCTCTTATTTTGCTAATGCCGAAGAACAATCCTCTGCTTATTCCTTAGAGTATCGCTTGCAACAATTAGCGAACGAAACAGAAGATAAGGCGCGTTTAGAACGCTTATTTGCACTCTATTGGGACTGGCGCATGGCAGAGAATCCGGATGAAGCTACTTTTTTCGGCTATCCAGGTTTAGATGATCAATGGCCCGATCTTTCTCCTGACGCCATTAGACATCGCGCTGCCTGGATAACCCAATTTCTGCAAATGTTAGACTCTATTTCCCAGCAGCACTTAGTAGATGAAGATCGCATCAGCTATGACATTTTTAAATATATATTAGAAGATGACGCGCAAGAAACACGCTTTCAAAATCATTACTTTCTCGTCAACCAAATGTTTGGTATTCATCTCAATATCGCTCATTTATTTGAACTCATGCCTTATCGCACCACGCAAGATTATGAAAATGCTATCACGCGTTTAGAAGGTTTGCCTTTTCTTTTTCAACAAGTCACTGAACGCCTTCAACAAGGACTAGAAGCTGGAATTACTCCTCCGCGTATCGCGATACGTCAAGTTCCACAACAAATTGCGAACCAAATGACAGAGGATCCATTGGCGAGCCCTTATCTCCTCGGTTTTACTCACTTTCCTGATTCCATTGACGCCACCTTGCAAGATGATTTGAAAACAAAAGCTATCTACATTTATCAAGTAGGCGTTTTACCTGCTCTAGAGCAATTTTATACCTTTATTAAAGACACTTATCTTCCCAATTGCCGCAAAACAACCGCTTTTAGCGACCTTCCCAATGGACCAGAATGGTATGCGCATAAGGTCAAATCTTATACAACAACCAATTTGACTCCTGAAGAGATTCATGCGCTCGGACTAAAAGAAGTGGCGCGCATTCAACAAGCGATGTTTAATCTCATGGAAGAAGCTGATTTTAAAGGCAGTTTTGAAGAATTTTTACATTTTTTAAAAACAGATCCTCAATTTTTCTTTTCTAATCGAGAAGATTTACTTCAAAGCTACCAAACGCTTACCCGTCATATTGAAACGAAGCTCCCTTTGTTGTTTGCAAAGCTCCCTAAGCTACCTTTTGAAGTGGTTCCCATTCCTACTTATTCAGAAGAATCTCAAATCGCCGCTTACTATTGCCAAGGATCAGTCGCTTATCAACGTCCTGGCTACTTCTTTATTAACACCAGTTATCCTGAACTAAGGCCTAAATGGGAAATGGAGCCTTTAGCGTTACATGAAGCGGTTCCTGGGCATCATCTACAAATTTCCATCGCACAAGAGCTGCAAGGATTACCGGAATTTCGCAAAAACGCTCCTTTCACCGCTTATATTGAAGGATGGGGTCTTTACTCAGAAGGATTAGGCAAAGAATTAGGACTTTACCGCGATCCCTACTCAAAGTTTGGCCGTTTAACGTATGAAATGTTGCGTGCCATTCGTTTAGTGGTAGACACAGGGATGCATGCCATGGGATGGAGTCGAGAACAAGCCATTGACTATTTCAAGCAATATGTCAGCATGAGTGATCATGAAATCGTAACAGAAGTAGATCGTTATCTCGTGATGCCAGCCCAAGCCTTAGCTTATAAAGTCGGTGAACTTAAAACCCTAGAAATGCGTGCGTGGGCCACTCAAATGCTAGGCGACCGATTTGATGTGCGTGCTTTTCATGATGTCTGGCTGAAGCATGGAACATTGACGCTCGATCTAGCAGAACAGCAAGTGCGACAATGGGTGGAAGAAACTCTGAACTCTAAGTGATTAACTCTAAGCTGATATAGCGAACCTTACTCTCCTCTGTGCTCTGTGTCCTCTGTGGTTAAATAATAAAATAACCACAGAGGACACAGAGAGCACAAAGGAAAAAGTGAAATAAAAGTTTACTGACAATAAGATCTATTAATCAAATATGATTTTAACTTCTTCTTCTTTTATCTTTAATTGTTCTATACAAGCCAATGTCTTTTCCATTTTAGCTACAATAGCTGGCGATAATTCTAATTGATCTTTGTATTTCAATATAAAATCTAATTGTTGCTCTTTAAGGTATTGAAGTTGTAAACCCGGAATCTCGTCTTTGACTTTCTCTTGATCAATAATCGCTTCACTTAACTGCTCTTCTGTTAAAACTTTCATCACAGCCTGCAATTTATCTAGATAAATTTTTTGATCGTCTGCTTGAACTTGCTTCAGAATAGCAAAAATAACTGCAATCACATTATTGCCCTTTTTAGACGCAATGGCCCCTCTCATCACAGCAGGAACCATTTCTAAGTTTGCTTCTTGGGCTTGGTTAAAAATAGTCAAATTATTTAACCCTAAAACTTCACTTGGTTTGTAGTCTGATTCTTTCGCTATCTTTTCCACTTCTTCTAAACTTACAGGCTTTTCCTCTTCTACTTTATTATCAATCTCTGGCTTCTCATTCTTTATAGCTTTTTGAGCTGCACGATCTATCACCTGCTGATGTATAGTCAAGCATTTTTGATAAGAAATCGAATATTTCAATAATCCATACCCCACCAGTGTTGTACACAGAAAAATAGGACTTAAGAGAATAGAAACCATGCATGTGATGACACGCGTTATTAAAGATGAGGGATCTTGTTCCTTAAAACTCCTCCTCTTAATAACTTTATACTCTCTACCTGCTACTATGCGAAGAGGAGTATATAAAAATGTTCCTATTTTTTCACTTGTATCAACTTGACCTTTACGATCTAAGTTATAATCACGGTTTAAGTTATAACTCGTTAAACCTGTCCATAATTGTGTACCCACAACAACCTCTCTTCATCTAAAATTAATACTCTGATAATAAAGAGATTATAGAAACACATCAAATTAAAATCAATTAATTTTATTTAAGAGTAGTTACTAGAGTGTACTAATTTCATTTTATCTCTTAACTTGACCCGCTAACCATAGAGACAGGAAAAGAAGAGCATGTTGAGGCGCCTGAGGTTGTGAATTGGGATGAGTCTTCATGCTGCGAAATCTTTCAGAAAGTTGAGCAAAGACATCTCTAAAAAATTCATAAACTTGATGAGCCCATGAGACTAAAGTTTGAAAGGCTTCAGGGAAAAAGAGATAAATCAAGTAAAAAAGTATTCCAAAAAGGAAAAAGTTCAAAATAAAGCGAAGCATATGGACCTCCGTCAAATAAAATTTATGTCCTATTTGTATTATAACAAATGATTAATAAAATATCTAAAAGTCAGTGATGGCTTCATTCTTTACTAAAAAATGGGAATTTATTACATAGAAAAAAATAGATACTTCGTTCACAATCCAGATCATAGTAGCCTGAATCTTAAAAAGATGGAGGAGAGAGAAAATGGGGAAAAAACTCTTACAAATCTCTGCTACTTTAGTCGGGTTACTGTGGATTGTAGGGGTCATGTTCCTGATTTCAATCGATTTTCAAATTTTAGAGCCTCATGAACAACAGAAATTGAAAGAAGGCAAGCATTTCTGGAATTGGGATTCTCCTCATGGTCCCTTGGCGATGCATTATATTGAAAAAGGAGAAGGCGATAATCACTTGATTTTACTACATGGTTTTAGGGCCCATACTTTTACGTGGAGGGAAATCATCTCGCCTTTAGCGCAAGCAGGCTATCATGTATGGGCTATCGATTTAGTGGGATATGGTTTTAGTGACAAACCCATCAATGCCCCTTATGATGCGGATTTTTTTGTACAACAAGTAGTGGACTTTATGGACGCTCATGAGATTCCTCAAGCCCATTTTATAGGAAATTCAATGGGAGGAGGACTGGCCTTAAATGTGGCTTTGCATCATCCGAAGTTGACACGATCACTAACTTTATTGAGTGCTCTTGGATATCCTCTTGACCTTCCTCTATATGTCATGATTGGACGCCACTTCAACAAGTTATGGGAATTGGTTATGGTCCCCATGGGTCCCACTATTATTCGTTCAGGACTGAAGCAAATTGTTTATAATCCAGGTACAATTACAGAAGAGCAGGTAGAAGCTTACTCCCTCCCTTACCGTTTTCCTGGAGGCACCCTCGCCTCTCTTTTGACTTTGCGTCAATTTGACAACAAGCATTTAATAGAGATGGGCAAGCGCTACACAGCATTGACAATACCCTTATTAATTATTTGGGGAGAAAAAGATCGACTTATTCCAGTGAGTCATTATGAAAAGTTTAGAAAAGATTTTCCGCATGCTTCTTGCGTTTTAATTGATAAGTGTGGGCATATTCCGCAAGAAGAGGAACCAGAGCAAGTGGTGGGTGCGATTTTAAATTTTCTCACAGATTTCAAAGGAAAATGAAATAGACCCTATGGACAATATGGACCTGCTGGACCAAATGGACATGAGGTGATTGTCCATTTGGTCCAGCAAGTCCATATTGTCCATCATTTCTTTAGAATTCTTCTTCTTGTTGGGTTGCACGCCACGCATTATAATAAACATCAACATCATTAATGAAAGGCGCGTGGTGAATCTTCCATCCAAGTAAGCGCTTGATGCGTGAATTATCGACTGTCAAATCAATCATCACACCTTTCACAAAAGGTCCAAATTGATGTTCAGCTTCTTCTAGAGAAAGAATTTTGAATTTACCATCTATATGGGCAGCTTTTGCGACCGCCTCAGCAATTTCGCGCAATGTAATGGTAGAATCATCTACAACATTAAAAATCACATGGGATAGCTCTTTTTCAGCTGCAGACACATAGGCATGCGCTAAATCTTGTACATGCACCATCGGCCAGCGATTATGACCCTCCCCCACCATCAACACACTACCATTTTGAGTCGATGTCAATATGGATTTTGTTAAACCTCCCACATACCCATACACATGACCAGGCCGCAAAATGACGGTGCGTAAATTAGGATTAGTGGCTTTGAGGACTTTTTCTTCGTGTTCAGGACGCCATTTGACAATATCAAGAGGATTCAAAGGAGTCGATTCATCCACAATCTTATTTCCGGCAGAACCATAAACCCACACACCCGATGTGTAGATAAAAGTGCGCGGAAGAGAACTTTTTGAAAAGACTTCTAAAATGGTATCGATTGTTTTAGCATCTCGGTCAATTCCTTTTTCTGTCGCATCAAAAGCGCAGTGAACGGCTACTTCGACTTCATTCAAGACGTTACGATAGCTATCAGGATTACTTAAATCCCCTACAACAGGCCAAATTTCTTCTAGGCTTAATGCGTTCGCATCTTCTTGCGTACGCACTAAACCATGCACTGTGTGTCCTTTTGAACGAAAAGCCTTCGCAACGACTTGTCCGATATATCCTGAAGCACCTGTAACAAAGACTCGCATAATCTCTCCTACGTTAAAACATGGCTTATTTATTGAATTAAGCACATGTTCTGCAAGACCAGATATTCCTGCAATTCTTTTTTACATCAAAAATCAATGAAAGCGCTTTTATAGAATATGAATTGATTATGATCTGCTCTATTTTTATTAGCTATCTTTGTGATCTGCTCATTAATTTGATTATAATGAGATTCAATTCCTTCCACTTCCATCAAACCCTGATTTTGATCACGTGAAAATCGAGAAATCACAGGCAATCCTAACAACCGAATTATGCCAAAAGGGCTATACGTCCATTTTCCGCGTTGCGTTGTCCTTTGGTCAAACTTGTCATTCATGTAAGACTGCCCCACACTGAGATCTCCATATAAGAAAAAACCTTCTTCTTTGCATCCTGCTTGTATTTTTTTATCCCGAAAGCCTCCATTTTTTTTCTCTTGGACGATAATTTCTGGAAATATTTTCCTACCCTGGCGCAATTCATTATTGTCAAACAGTCCTTCTTGTTGGTTACCTTCCGGTGATCGAGTTCTGCCCTGGCCATCCAAAATAGTCAAGAAATCAGGATCTTCTAAAGAGAAGTTACCTTCGCGTATTTCAATCGCTATTTTTTCCACTATTTTTTCTCTTATTTTTTCCTTACTGTAGCGCCACTCCATACGTCTCCCTTGTAAATCGTCACCACAAGCTTTATCAAGCTCAAAGAAAAGATAAGGTTCTTGATTGTCTTCATCTATATTATAGTAAGTCGCCTTTCCTTTGACCAGCTTATCATCTTCAAAAATGCCTTCTTCCACCCACCAAGAATCAGCACGTTTACAAACCACAATTCCTTGCCCCGTCAAAGCTCCTTCATCATCTGTTGTAAATTCTCCGATGATTTCTTTTATATTCTCAGGGTCACTATCGTCAACTCTTCTATCGTCAGCAATGTCTTGATCATCTGGCTGATCTGCTGGCGCATTCACTTGAGTACGCGCAGCTGAAATTTGCCCTGCTTCAATTTTTCTTTTCCACTGTCGATCCTGCTTATCTGCATAAACAAGCGTTCCTTCAAATAATCCCTTCTGGTTATACCCACCTATTTTTTTGTATCCACCGGGTAAAGTGATTGTTCCTTTCTTCAGAATATCCCCTTCAAAATCTCCTTCATAAATGATTCCTCCCGGCAATGTCACAGTTCCTACACGCAATTCCCCTTTGACAAATTCCCCTTTATAGGCGGCTCCCCATGAATAAGTGATTTCTCCCTTTCCATCTAAAACAAGGCCGGTTTTTGTGTCCAAAAAGGTTCCTTGATAGATCGTTCCATTAGAAAGTGTGATCGTCCCTTTAGTTAAACGCGCCTTTTTAAAATCCCCTACGTGTTCTTCCCATTGGTAATTTCCTTCGTCATTAGCAGGCCCTTTATAAGTCACCTTTCCCTCTATCAATTGCCCTGCTTGAATGCGCCCCTCTATCACGCAGAAAAGAGGTTCTAAAAATTCTAATTTTCCTTCCCCTTCTAGTTTTTGATTACGCAAATAGAAAGCACCTTCTACGTGTTGTAAATCCCCTCTTTTACTCAGCATCTTTTTCACTTCATCTAGTGGTAAGGGCGGATCCATTTGCGCAGGTTCAACAGCATCGATATCAACTGGAACAACGCTCTCTGCCTTATTCTCAGGTTCAACTTCTTCAACATCTTGTTCTAATTTATCTTTAGCATTTGCTTCCTCTTGTGACTCTACTTCTTCATCTATTTTGAGCCAGTCTCTTAAATCAGGTTCGGAATCTACTTTTTCTTTTACATCTGCTTGTTGTGCTGCTTTTAAAATCTGTTCTTCATTCAAAGGTAAAAAAGCTTCTAGCTTTATATTTTCTTCCTCTTGATCGTTTACAGAATGAGATTCTTCTTCCTGGTTTTCTGATTCAATCTCTTTTTCAATCTTTTTCCAATCCTTTAATTCATTTTCCAACTCTTGTTTATTTTCTAACTCTTCTAGCTGATCTTCTAACTTTATGTTTGGATTGGGAATTTCCTTTAGTTTTTCAGGAAGGTTTCCTTCCTGTTTCAATTTATTCACACGATGAGGAAAATAACGCCCACACACCATATAAACAAAAGAAGCAGCTGCTATGATAACTAAAGCAATGAATCCAATTTTTTTGACTGTATGTGAATGAATGAGTGATGAAAAATTTTGGACTTTCTCATATGATACAGAACAAATGTAGCTATAATTCATTATGGATGAAATGT
Source organism: Parachlamydiaceae bacterium (assembly GCA_030147755.1). Lineage (GTDB taxonomy): Bacteria > Chlamydiota > Chlamydiia > Chlamydiales > Parachlamydiaceae > JASBUW01. The sequence continues at coordinate 5,913 of JASBUW010000145.1, read as the reverse complement.
TATTTGACATAAACACACCTTTTTTAATTTAAAAAATTAATCATACAAAAACAAATAATAAATTAGCAATTTTTTTGTAAAATAAATAACCTACATGTTTATGTATTCAAATTAATTTTTTTTTAATTAAAATGATGTTATTTGTAAATTTAAAACTGAAAATTGTGGACCAGGTGGACGACGCGGACTTCGTGGACGACGTAGGCATAAAACTTTGCAAAACTATTCAAATTTTGTCTACGCAGTCCACTAAGTTTACTCATTAAAAATCAATGAAAGCGCACTTATAAGACTTGACATCTCCTCGTGGAATTCCTTCTATGACCTTTTTAACACCTTTCTTATCAGCCAAAATTTGAATTCCTTGAAAACGCTGCTGCATCGTTCTCTTCATCGGCCTAACTATTGCTGTATGATAAGCCTCCAGGGCGCTCTTATCAAACTCCTCCACGACACACGAAGTCATTTTGCCGCGCCAAATTCTTCCATCATCATAGAAAATTTGACCATCGTTGAACTGACCTTCACGAAAATAACCCTCGTTTTTTGTTCCATCTCCCTTTATTTCTCTACCTTGCTGTAATCTATTTTCCTTAAATAGCCCTTCTTGCCTATCTCCCTCAGGCGATTTAGTTCTGGCCATACCTTCTAATTTCGTAAAGAAATCAAGATCTTCTAAAGAGAATTGACCTTCACGCATTTCAGTTGTTACTTCCCCTTCATGGTGTCTCCACTCCACATATCTCCCTTGACATTTATCTACATAAGTTCCATCAAATTCAAAGGCCGCATAAATTTTCTCAGTTTCCTCATCCATTTTATAATAAGTCGTTTTTCCTTTAATCAGTTCAGCATTTTCAATAATGCCTTCTAGCACTTTTATATGACTTTTATATTTTAAGATTACAACGCCTTGTCCAACCAAATTTCCTTCCTTATTAGTAAATTCTCCAATAAGCTCTGCGGTATGCCCAGGATCACCTATGCCAACTAGTCTATCATCAGGAATGTCTTGACCAAGGGGTTGATCTTCCGGTGGATTCAACTGAGTGCGTTCTGCGGAAATTCGCCCCTCTTTAATCTCTCTTTGCCATTGTCGACCTTCCTTATCCAGATAAACAAGCGTTCCTTCAAATAATCCCTTTTGGTTATAACCGCCTACTTTTTTGTATCCACTGGGTAGAGTAATCGCTCCTTTCACAAGAACATCGTCCGCAAATTCCCCTTCATAAATAACGTCACCTGGAAATGTCATCGTTCCCTTGCTTAATTCACCTTTGACGAAATCGCCTTTATAAATGGCTTCCCAGGGATACATAATTTTCCCTTTTCCTTCCAATACAGGGTAATTTTCTTCTGTAGAAAAAGTCCCACTATAAATCGTTCCATTAGAAAGTATAATCGTCCCTTTAGCCAAACGACCTTCTACAAAATGCCCATCATGCTCTTCCCATTGATGAAGCCCTACTGCAGGATTGCCATAAACAGGTCCTTTATATCGAATCTTTCCTTCCACTAATTGCCCTTCTTGAATGCGTCCTTCAATTACACAAAAAAGAGGTTTTAAAAATTCTATTTTTACCCCTTCTCCTTCTATTTTTTGATTACGCAAATAGAATGTGCCTTCTACGCTTTGTAATTTACCTCTTTTACTAAGCATCTCTTTCACTTTATCTAAAGGCAACGGAGATTCCTCTTGTGGAGGTTCGACAATCGCTTCTGGAATAACATTCTCTGGTTCAATTTCTAGCAAATCTTCTAAATGATCTTTAGGATCCGGTTTTTGTTCCTGTTTAACACTTTCTGACTGTGGTGCTACTAAAATCTGTTCTTCGTCTAAAGGTAAATGTGCTTCTAGTGGCTCTACATTTGCTTTTGGTAAATCATCTAAAGAATCTGGTTCTTCTTCACCATTTTCTGCTTCAATTTCTGTTTCCATGATTAAACAGTCATCTAAATTCTCTTTGAAATCCGGTTTTTCCTCTTTCTGTTCCATGATTAAACAGTCATCTAAATTCTCTTTGGAACCCGGTTTGTCCTCTTCTTTTGCTTCTACAACAGCTTGTTTTTCTTTTTCTGTTTCATTAACTAGCTTCTCCATACGTTCTTGAGTTTGATTTTGTGGAATATCTTTTATCTTTGAAGAAAGATCTCCTTCTTGTTTCTGGTTAACAGCTCGATGAGAAAAATAATGACGATACAAAACATAAGCAAAAGAAAAGGCTGCAATAACAGCTAAAGCAATAAAACTAATTTTTTTGATGGCACTTTGATCAGATAGGAAAGAACTCGTTACTTTCTCGTAGGGCACAGAACAAATGTAATTATACCCCATCCTTATTTGCACGCTATTTAACATAAGCACCCCCTTTTTTTTCAATTTAGGGGTCAATTCTATAAAAGAATAATAAAATTAGCAACAAATTATTTTTTAAACACACACTACATTAATTCAAACAAAATAAAAACTAACATTTTAATTTTACAATTAAAAAAGTATGTATAAATGATCCAAACACTAAGTTTTGAAGCCACTTGTGTATAAACATTTCTCTATTGTATGCTCACTTTTTATCCAAAAATTTTTATTCACTTGGAGGAATGATGAAAGCTTTTTGCTCTTTATTCATATTTTTAACTCTATGTTTTACTCATAGTACAACCCCCTTACAAGCAGAGGAGTCTAATATGCAAAATCGCCCTATTGCTGAAATTGAAACAACACAAGGAACGTTTGAAGTCGCTTTAAGACCTGATGTCGCTCCTAAAGCCGTTGAAAATTTTGTGAAGCACGCAGAAGAAGGCTATTATAATGGCCTCATTTTTCATCGCGTCATCAAAGGTTTTATGATTCAAGGCGGCGATCCAACAGGAACAGGACGTGGTGGAAAATCCATTTGGGGAACACCTTTTGAAGATGAAGTGACAGATACTGTCAAATTTGACAAACCGGGTCTATTAGCCATGGCAAATGCAGGTCCTAAAACGAATGGCAGTCAATTTTTCATTACCACAGCTTCTACACCGTGGTTGAATAAAAAGCATACGATTTTTGGAGAAGTGGTGAAAGGTTATGATGTGGTTCAAAAAATTGAATCCACCAAAACAGGGATGGGGGATCGTCCTACTGAAGACCAAAAAATTATTCGTATCACGATTAAGAATCCTGTGAACAAATAAAGGCTCTCTCTTTCTCTGTGCTCTCTGTAGTTATTTATTAATTTAACCACAGAGAACACAGAGAGCACAGAGAAACAGAAAAACTACTTACAACATTCTGTATCACCTAACTCCTTGGCAACCAAGATCATTAAACTGAAAGGGGATTCAAAATAATTAATTTCGTTTAGCAAGTGCTGTAAATACTCCTCAGTTGGACAAGAAGGCAGATAAAGAATAGGAAATTTCAGTTGTTTTTGCAAAGTGAGCTTTTTCAATAATCCTCCCCACTTATTTTCAAGACCCGTTCCTGCCAAGATCAGTAAAGGATAAAAGGCTTGCCAGTTTTGCCATAAATTCTCATCAATTTTTGCATATTCCGAAATTTTAAAATCATGCTGTTTAAATAGCTTTCTAAACGAATCTAAAGGACATGTTTCATCATAGAGCATCATTACTTCTTTAGAAATTGTATTGGCAAATTCCGGATCTAATGCTAAATTGACTGCTTTTTTAGCACGTTGAGCTAATTTCAAAACTTGCTCGACACGCACTTGTAGGTCTTCAGTAGATTCTTTTTCTTTCAGTAACAAAATAGCGCCATTCAAATGCATGCTCTTTTTGATATGAAACGTATGCTGCAAATGCGTATGAAGATCGACTAAGAAAGCTTGCATAAATAACTGTACAAAATACGGGTCATATCCTTTAAAGATAAAAGCAAACCTTCCTTCACCTATATAAGCAGCCATTTCATATTTCTTAAAAAGCGCTTCTAATTGCTCATTTATTTGAACAAGTATAGCTTCTTGTTCCACTTGCTGACTTATCGTGGAAAAATTATCCAATTCAAATACGCATAAAATCTTAGGAGACAAATCTTGAGAAAACTGCTGCTGAAAAAGATCTAGATAATGAAAAAATGTTTCGCTTGTTTCAAGCCTGACAGAAGGATCTCGGATGAGAGTTAAGTTATCTTCCATGTCTTTTTTAAATAAATGCGCAATTTTACGTTGTAAAACACCACTTTCCAGTGGTTTGAAGATAATCTCATTCACATTCGCATCATAACATTTCTGAATCAAGGGAGCTTCTTGATAGCCAGGCGTAATCATGCCCAAAAGCAATCTCTGGTAATTTAATTGCGTTCTGATTTGTCCTAATAACTCCTCTCCTTTTTCATTGGCTAAATTCACATCTAACAAAATTAAATCTGGCTGATGATGCTCCATCTTCTCTTTTAAATTTGTCAAATCTGTTAACGTTTGAATATCTAATCCAATGTATTTCAAAGTTTGTGAAATATAATGGCAAATATCAGGATCATCATCTACAACCAGCACCTTATAATTGAGTGGAAAAGCTTTAAAGGGAATTTGATCCAAAATGGGCAAGATGACGGGAAGAGTAAAAGGTTTGACGATGATAATAGTCATGCCTTTTTGCAAGGCTTGAATATGATCATTTGATGTTTGGCTATCTATCACTAATCCTACCATAGTCGTCATTTCATCATGAGTACGATAAAAACCCGTCAAAAATTCATAACCTGTGACCTTTGCATTGGGATAATGTGCATTTACAAGTAAGATTTGAGGATAAAAATCAGCGGACAGTAGATTGGACAAAGCTTTTTTAGGATTAGATTCCATTAAAATATGATAATGTAAATCTTTAGAAAATGACTTTAAAAAATTTTGATCTTCATCTAAAACAAAAACAGAGGGTAAGTGACGATTCAAGGAAGGATCTGACTCTTCCGCTGATTCTATTTGAAAATGAAGTTTAATTTGTGAAAAAAAATCATCTAATAGAAAAGTCCACTCTGGATCTAATTGCCCCTGCTTCACTAAATCAATTTGTTTGATTAAATCTATCTCTAATGTTTTACAAATCTCACTCACAGACAAATAACCATAAGAACCCGAGCTTCCTGCAATTTTGTGTACTTCTCCTCTTAAAGCTTGCAAATGCACAAGAGAAGGCTCTTTTTGCACAGCAAGAATCATTTTTTCTAATCTTTCCAACTTATCAAAAATAGATTTACGATACTTTTCTTTGAGTTCAGCTAAAAGTTCATCTGAGAAAGATTCATCCATCTTAGATGTCGAAGTAGGCTCTAAAAGACGTGTAAGCAACTGTTTGACTTGTTCAGGATCAAGCGGCTTTTCTAACACATAATCTACTTTAAGAATCTCTTTGAGAATGCGGAAGCTCGCTGCATCCTGATAGATGCGAGAAATAAAGGCGATGGGCACTTTTAATTCTTTTTTTTCTCGTATCCATGCGACGAGTTCGAATCCTGAGCCATCAGGCAAATGCCCATCAATAATATACGCTAGATAAGAGAGATCCTCTTCTATTTTCTGCTTAGCTTTTTCTATAGAATAAGCTATTTCCACTTGAATATTCAAAGCATGTGCTAACTGTTGAATATAGAGACAAAAATCAGGATCATCATCTACACATAGTAATCTAGAATCTGCAAAAGAAAAAGAAGGCTGTTTAGAAATAAACTCGCCTAAGTTAACAACTAACCACGCTTGAATGCGTTTCCACTTGTCAGAAAAAAAAGGCGTTACCATTTCTGCCATCCACAAAATTTCTATTTAAGGAGAGATAAATTTCTTTGTACCCTAACATAAAAATTACAACAATTGAAAACGGAATAGAATAAAGACACGATGAGCTCTACGTGATGCTCTCTGAAGGCTTTTTAGTTAGCGTTCTGAGTGCATCACTTAGAGCTCATCG
>JASBUW010000134.1 GCA_030147755.1 Parachlamydiaceae bacterium | reverse complement strand
CGCTCGGTCTGGGCTAATGCAGTGATAGTGCTACCGCACAGATAAAACCAGTCTTTTTAAGTATACTTTGACCAACTACCAAAAAGGTCACTGTTACTTTTTGATATTAGCAACGAAGTTGCTTGGGGGCTCCAAACGCTTTGCGTATTGCCAATCATGTTAAAAAGTTTGTTGTGTATTTTTTGTCTTTGTTAAGAGAATGCGATCTTCTGCATCAAATGCATATTCCCATTGCCAAGTAGGTTTAACAATAGGTTGAAGATCTTCTACCCACTGTCCCTTGGTGGATCCATACAGAGTCAAACGATGATAAGCAGGTACTTCAAAGAAATGATTGCCATTTAAAGTGATATTTTCTGCATAAAATTCTGCTCCTTCATGCAGCTTAATAGTGACTGCTTCATGTCGTAAAATTTCATTCTTCCAATACTTTTGAGTATTAGCAGAGTCAATTCCACGATTACTGATTTTTACATGGTGTAATGTACAGCAAGCTGCATGACCATAGCGTAGAAGTCCCGTTGCATTTGTTATTCCCAAAGGAGAAACGGCTTCAATGAGCAAGCTCCCTTGTATTTCTAAATCCTCAATATCTACCTCTGCAATTTCAAGCACAAGCTCGGCACCTGGATGTAAGCTTCCTTTGCGTATTTTTTGCTTGATGACCGAATAAAGGGGTCCTAAAGCAGGATGAAACAGAAAAATACAGATAGGTCCCTTTTGTAAATATTCTTCAAGGCTTGTCCAAAGAGGAAGCTCGAAATGGCATTGCTGCAAGAGAGAATAATGATTGGAAAGCAAATCATAATAAGCTTGCTCAGGTGTAGCAATAGGCGATTCACCCGGTTTATAAGCTTTTTTAGTCGTTGAAATAGTCTTAAGGCGTTTGTTATAAACAATGAAAGTTTTTAAATTGTTTCTGCGCTCTTCTTCTGTGAGTTGCTTAGGAAAATAGTCCACTAAATAATCGGCGATGTTTTGCATAGTGGATTCCAATCTTCCCCCCGGAACAAAAGATTGATGCCCCTGAGCATCAATATAAGAGACTTGGGATTTCATATTAATCATATGTCCTGGAATGGAACATGTTTTTACAATCTGACGAATAGCAGGAATATCAGCAAATAAGATATTTGTATTCGTAGGAAAGATGGAAAAAAGGCTTCCTGGTTCAGCAGGAATCTCACCAATACCTTTTTGATGAAAAGTTGTGTATTCGATGTTTGTTAAACAATATTCATAACCATTGTCTGTTTTTGTTTCAATCAAGACATTCGTGCCTTCTGCGCTATTGAGTAGGCGTTCACAAGAAACAAATCCAAATACGCGATGTTGATGGCAACCCATGCCAATTAAAGCTAAAATTGAGTTATCAATACCCGCTAAAGGATTATTAATTTGTCTAATTACGCATTTCGTGCGTTTCATGGATTCAAACCAAGTGAAGATTGCTTGTTCATCAGCTAATTTCCAAATAACACCATGTCCACTAGGTTTAAGGGCTAATGTTAAAGGAGCTGTGAGCGACCAATTGCCATCTATCGTAATCACAGGAACTAGAGGTTGGATAAAGAAATAAAAGCTTTCGGATGGCCTACCAAACCATTTATGCTCTTTACAAATATTCATCACATGTTGGTGGTTGTCTTTTTCCACAGATGTCATCATTGCAATAGGTGTAACAGATTGTTCTCCTAATAGCTTGTAAGCCAAATATTCATAAGCTTGTAAATCTCGAATAAGTCCTTCTAATAATGTGCGGCCTAAAAAAGCTAAAGTTGCAGCTGGTAAAGGAATATGTGTTTTTTCATCAATTAAATTCAAACGATCTCCTGAACCACCTACAGGATACATTTCTGCTAAATTTTTTATATTCTCTATCCCCCAACGAACAGCCTGCCTAACTTCTAATTCATCTTGATCTACATAAAAACCATCAGGATGAATATAACGCGTGCGATCAAACGCAGGAGCCGATGTTTTTTGTTGGTTGATAATCATCAAGAGCATGATGACATGATAACCGATAATACCGCCTATATGCTGATAGAATTTCTCAACATCTAAGACTTGTTCTAATAGTTGTCGTAGTTTTTCAAAACGATCTTCCTGCGTATGATGCATATTAAAAACGACAGGAGCTTGCCCAATCGCAATAATAGATTTAATCGCATAATCACACGCCGGTGTTAAACCTTTTAAAAAAATACAGACAGGATTTGGCGTTTGTAGATAGGCTTGAACAATAGGAAGTGCGTTAAGAATTTCTAATTTATCTTGAAGTGTAGAAGCATGTTCTAATGAAGAAAGTAATTGTTTTAGCTCTGCAACTTGTTGCTCTAAGGAAATAGTATTCACAGTCATAATTAAGTAAAATTGAGTTCTCTTGTATCTAGAAATGCCTTATGCGTTTATTCGGTTGCAATTAATTCTCATAAACGTATGTATAAGTCGAACGGCAATATTAAAGGAGGTTATATGGTAAAGCAAGATCAAAATCAATCTCAACAGGCAAATCAAGATCGCCAGCAATTTTCGACCACTTCACAGGGGTCGCACCAGAAAAAAACTCACGAAAATCAGCAGCAGGAAGAAAATAAAAATCTTAGTCAAGATATTTATTATAAAGAATTTAATGATAAAGCAAAATCGAAAAGCCGATCCAATTTTCAGGGTTTTGATCGAAATGAAGGAGAGGGACATAGCCAAAAATTATAACTTTCGTCATCATGAAGTGTGTTTTAAAATTCGTATATGGTCTATATTTGAGATTTATTTGACTGCTAAGAAAATGTTTTGACTATAAAAGGGCAACCAAGCTAAAAGAAACCCCATATAGGACACGTTCCCATTACATAATTAAAGAGTTCTTTCAAAGCGTGACTAGCTGCGAGAGAGTTCTAAAGTTTTTTACCTATCAAAGGAGAGTAGAAATGGCAAAAGATAAGAAAAATTCTGCTTTTATGAGACCAGTACATGTCAGCGAAACTCTTGCTGAAATTGTTGGTCCAGGGCCTATGCCACGTACAGAGGTCACAAAAAAAGTATGGGAGTATATTAAAAAGCACAAATTGCAAGATCAGGCTAATAAGCGCAATATTAATCCTGATCAAAAATTAGCAAAAGTTTTAGGTTCTAATCAGCCTATCGACATGTTTAAAATGACTAGCAAAATTGCTAAACATATTAAAGAACCAGAACTAAGTGGTAAGGCTTAAGACTGTGTTAAGTTTTTAGGAATGGCGCAGTTGGTAGATAAAAGGACAAACGACC
>JASBUW010000130.1 GCA_030147755.1 Parachlamydiaceae bacterium | reverse complement strand
GTCGTCGCTTCCGCGACTCTCATTTTATTATGGATTGATTCCCCACGTTCCGCTACAGGCCTAACCGGCCTTTCGCTTCACGCGGGGCTTCCCACTTTTGATCGCTGCCGCGATTAGCTACAATTGTCCAAACTTCAGTTTGCGTCAAGATCTTTACTTAGAAGCCATCCAGTTGGATTCCAAGTATGCTATGGCTTACAATAATCTGGCAACAATGCTTGCTTCAAGAGAAAAAGTGAAATTGCCAGATGGGCGTGAGATGAGCCAGCGAGATCTTTACTTAGAAGCCATCCAGTTGGATTCTAAGTGTGCTATGGCTTACAATAATCTTGCAAACACGCTCGCTTCAGGAGAAAAAGTGAAATTGCCAGATGGGCGTGAGATGAGCCAGCAAGATCTTTACTTAGAAGCCATCCAGTTGGATCCCAAGTGTGTTTTGGCTTACCATAATCTTGCAAACACGCTTGCTTCAGGAGAAAAAGTGAAGTTGCCAGATGGGCGTGAGATGGCCAAGCGAGATCTTTACTTAGAAGCCATCCAGTTGAATCCTGAGTTTGCTTTGACTTACCATAATCTGGCAACAACGCTTGCTTCAAGAGAAAAAGTGAAATTGCCAGATGGGCGTGAGATGGACAAGCGAGATCTTTATTTACAAAGTCGAAGCTAAAAGGTGTCATTGATTAGATTGCAAAAATGCATTGGCCTGTAAAATGAAGCGATTCGTTCCTTCATCGATTTCTCGATCTGGAATTTGCGTGAGTAATTGTGTGGCCAAAGTGGGATTGGCTTCCGCAATGAGGGAAAGCGTGATTGATTTCCAAGGTACGGGGATTTCATTCCAGTTGGCAACCAGATAATCACCTGCACGTTTAGCAAATTCGGCATTGTGCAAGTGATTCATGGAATTAAAATGCGCAGGAATACTTTGAATCCCGATACTTAAAGAGGGATCCCATCCTTTTTCTGATCCAAAAAAGGTATGAGCGTCTATTTTTTGATCAAAATAATTGCCTACGCCAATCGTTTCTTGAGCAAATTTCGGTAAGTAAATACTCTTGGCTGGATCTCCAATTTGATAATAGATTTGAGCCGAGGCTGCTTCTATTCCCGCTAAGGTAAGCGCATGGGCTCGTAATTCAGGTTGATGGGTTGCATGGGCCCAGATGCTGATTCCTAGAAAGCAATTGTAGGCTTCTGAGCTCGATTCTTGATTGCGTCCATCTGCATAGTGCGTTTGGCCACTGGCAATATTGTGACCCGTATAGAAATCAAATGTGCGATTTTGCGGAAAATCGGGATCTTGCGCACTAGGATTGATGATATCACGACAAATGATATTGATCATGTCTTTGACTGTAGAGCCATTGGAGAGCTTTTGATCAATCCAAGGGGAGCCTCCGAATTGCTGGTCATATTGCGCTAAGAGTCCAGCTGTTGTCACGATGTATCCCCATTGCAAGGCTTTGTCATTGAAGTAACCTGCTCCAAATTCATTATGGGGGTCAATGGTCTTTTCACCTACTTGAGCATTAGGATCAAATGTTTTGGCAATAGAAAGGCGAATTTTAGTGCCATCCATTTCGCTGTCAGGTGTGTCATCTGCAACCACGGTTCTTTCGATGGAAGAACTGGCAGGCACAAGAGAACCCCAGGTGGGATCCCATTGCATCATAGTATTGAGGAATGTATTCATTTCAGTCTTGATTTTAGAAGCTAACGGCTGCGTGATTTGCTGAATTTCTGCATCACTCATATTTGATTCTTTTAACACTTTGAGACCATATGTCAACGTGGTGGCTTGCTGTTGCAACACTTTACCTGCTGTGTAGAGAGAATCTTTAGGAATTTCTTGCGTAGTCACGATTTTGTCTATTTGAGTTAACAGCTCACTTTTCAAAAGCGTTAATTGCTCAGATGTAAACTGTTTAGTGGTAGGAATGAGTTCAGGTGGAGGCGCTTTGACTTGAAAATGGAGATAAGACTCCACAACACCTCGTACAGGGCCACTTGTTGTTTCATAAATTAAAGGTGTGAGGAGAGGACCTTGTGTCAAAGCTTGCTGAGCAGGAAATTTGAGCAAAACTAAAGGAGCATCAGCAATTGCTGTACCTTGTAAAGTGATACTTTCATAAGCGAAATCATATCCGGATTGACTGGTAGAAGCTGTGCCTTTGCGCATGACAATAGGGCTGTATTGATCTAATAGTTGCTCATCTTGATTGGGTTCTTCTTTGGCATAATCTGGATTGAAGGGAACATTCGCTACGCGTAAATAACCTGTCAAAGGGGCATCTCCTACTAGTCCTTGAATCGTATTGCCTGATTTTTGCAACTGAAAAATAAAAGGAGCTCCTAAATAAACTTTCCACCTTGCTCCATTGTTAAGAGCGATTGTGAAAGTGCTGCCCGCTGGTAAACTAGATAAGCTTTGTAAATCGGACCAAGAGTAGTTTTTGCCATCTATGATGATGGTTTGAATTGAATATCCTGTGCCAAATTGAAGTCGAGGAGTTGCCTGCTGATAATAGGCAGTATTATAAGGAGAACCTTGCACAATGTAGTGTGTGATAGAACCGCCATTCTCTGTTGTGAAAGTAACGTCGGATGAAAGGGCGCCTGTAGCCGTGACGGTTTCTTGCGTGATCCCTTCACCAGCTCCTAATGTGAGAGGATTAGAATCATGATTAGCCGTTTGAAACAAAGGTTCATCTAAAAATTCTGTCGGAGAGGAGATGGTTAAACCCTTCTGATTGGCGTTGAGGGCATAAACGCCTGTTGAGGTCCAGACTCCTGGTGTATCATAATCAATGCCCAATGCCACATCCCAGCGATTCGTGTGTTGATGCGGATCTGTAAATGTACTCTCTTCAGGCTTTAGGTAAGGGCCACGTTTGGCTTCCGGCAAAATGGGACGTTTAAGATCAATCGGGTTATATAAGCCACTATTAATCAAATTAAAGCGTTGTTGTTGCCAAGCGAGGATTTGTTGTTTTTTTTCTGTTGCTTGATCAGGCTGTGAGCTGTTAGAAATTTCAGACCAGCCTGCTGTGATTTTGTCTGTTAATTCTTTCACTTCTTTTTCTTTCTCAGTCAATAGCGAAGCATCTGGTGCAGCCTTTTCAGGTAAATTGTTCCAATTAGAAGAAAGAGAAGGTGTCGTCAATGACTCACTAACAGGTTTGGGTGGAGCAGAAGGGCCTTGTGCTTGCGTGATAAAGTTGCGCGCTTCTTGGGCGCCTTGCGTGGCGACCAATTGAGCTGCTTGTTCAGGCGTTAAGCCTGTATTTGCTAATAATTGAGGATTGGCTTTAAAGAAATTTTTAAAATTTGTTTCGAAATTAGCTTGAGTTAAGAAAGTAATATTGACGAAATTAGTTTTAAAACTTTCCCAATCATTTTGAGCGGTATAATAAATTTTATACCAACTGGATTCATTTAATTGATCAGGCCAACGCGTACCGACTGCTTTGTTAAATTCTGCTGCGCCTGTCTCAAAATCTTTTATAAATTGCTGATAAGTCGATGTTTGACTATCCCATAAGCTTTTAAATCCCGTATCCGCTTTCCACTGCGTCAACCAAGGAATCTCATTTTGTGGCTGTCTCTCTTCGCTCACTGTGATGTGTGCATCAATCATTGCAATGTCAAGTGGTAGAGGAGTAAAGGGATAAAAACGTTCTAAATGAGATTTTGGAAATGCTGAATAAAACGAATAATCTGAATGAATCATATCCATAATAAACCTCATTTACTAATGACCTTCTACTTATTATATTTTAATATATTAATATAAGTAAATGGTTGTATTAATTGTTTGGATTATTAAAAACAAAATTAGAAATAATTTTATTTGTTAAAATTCAAAATAAGTTTATAATTATTAATATAAATATTAATAAAAACAAGTGTGAGGTCATTATGTCTATTTACGGTGTAAGTAATTATTCAAATTATGATTATAATTCTGATCCTTCAATAATCGATAAGACAGGAAGAACAAACATCGCAGATCCTCTAGGCTCTGCAGATAATTCAATTAATCCATATGAAAAAATTTTTAATGATATTTCATTTAATACTCATAGAGAATTAACTAAAGATGAATTAAATGATAAAATTAGTAAATTGAAAGTCAAATTAGAAAAATTAAAACAAGATTCCCCTGAAGATGATATGGGGATAAGCGTCCTTGAAATGCAGATTAGTCGATATGAAATGAATAGAACTCTAGGATTACCTGTATATGTTTCGACTGGAGAAATAACAATATCTGCCACAGATATTGAAAATCAGCAATTTCCAGATCTATCCACTCTTAGTGCAATAGATAAGGAAGAATTAAAGAATTTAGTTGATAATCGATTAACACAAATAAGGGATTTACAAAATTTACCTGATTTAGAACGTCAGCAAGAGCTACAAAAATTGGGTAAAACACAAGACGATTTAAATAAGCTAGAAAGTGAGCTTGGAGACTTTAGCCTTGCTATTCTTAAGAGTCAATATATGTCTCCTATGGATATGATGAAAAACCAATAGAAATAAAAAGTTAAATCTAAAATTTCGCATAGCAATTTTAAAAACATCCAGTTTAAAAGTCCTGGATGTTTTTAAAGGCTTAGCGGTTAACATGTAAGTGTGGGGGATTGCCAGCTTGATATTCGATTTTCGTATCTAAACCCACATAGCCTGAAGTAGCATAGAGCAGCTGTCCTAAAGCAAGCCAAAAAGGTATCACAAAAGCTTTAGGAAAAGGTTTCAAGAGAATGGTAAAAGCGACTGTTTGTATCGCACTTCCTATCGCATGCCATTTGTAAATGTTGGTTATTTGAGCAAATTCGTGACAATTGAGAATATCTAGGGGTCTATGCAGATAATTATTCTCTATTGTGCGAAGAATAGCATTAATTTGAAGTCTTTGTACGACAAAAGAAAGGCCTGGAATTAACACCACTAAAGATTGCACATTGCGTCCGTAATCCATGGCAATAATTTGCTGCTTGAGAGCAGGGAAATTAATCATATTAAATCTCCTAAAATTTTATTTTTAATTATAAAAGAATGTTCATAGTTTAGCATTTATTAATAAAAGAAGCAAACTTAATCCAAGGCTGAGATTGGTAATACGCGCTAGCGTTTGGAGTGCGAAAGTCCTAGTTCTCTTTTTATGAATGAGGCGGTAAAGGCACGTCATATAAAATCGAAAGAGGAAATTC
>JASBUW010000107.1 GCA_030147755.1 Parachlamydiaceae bacterium | reverse complement strand
AAAGGTATTAATTCGGAATAATCTTGCTGAGATTTGCAGGCACGAATATTATCAAAGAGAGCTCTGAGATAATCAAAAGGATTCCATCCATTGGCGTTTGCTGTAGCAATGAGGCTATAAAAAAGAGCGCTGGCCTGAGCCCCATTGGGAGTAGCAGCAAACAACCAGTTTTTGCGGCCCAGGGCGAAGGGTCTTATGTGATTTTCGATAGCATTATTGTCGATTTCCAGGATACCATCGAGCAAGTAGCGATTAAGTTCTTTCCAGCGTTGGTGCATATAGGTTAAGGCGTTAGCTAATTTGGATTGGGGAGAGGCATGATGCATGGATTGTTTAAGCCAGCTTTCCATCTCATTTAAGATGGGTAGGGCTTTGTTTAATCGTAAGAGATAACGTTGTTGTGGAGAGAGTTTTTCAGCTTTGGCTTGTTTTTCAATCGCGTAGAGTTTTTGAAAGAAAGCGATGGCTTGGTGTGACTTTCCGGTGGATTTAGCCAGTTTGACAAGTTCCGCAAAAGGCCTCCTGGCGTGAGCCATGCACCCAAGATGAATGATATCAGGATGTTGATTCACCCAATCATAGCCGCTATAGCCATCGGTTTGTAAATACCCCTGATAACCCTTAAGAATTTCTTTCGGCCAAAGCGCTTGTCTTGTTTCTCGATAATCAAAGAGAATGACTTTTTTGTCAGGTTTTGCACTTTGATAAACCCACATATAACTGGTGGATGTATTGTTTCGTCCTGGTTCATTCATGACCTGCAGCGGAGTTTCATCGGCTTGCAAATAATTTGATTCTAATAAAGCCCTGATGAGGACATCGCGCATGGGCATGCATACCTCGGCAGCATGAATGACCCAGCCACAAGCGGTATTTCTTGGAATGTGAATGCCCATTCCTTCCCATATTTTTTCCTGGCGATAAAGGGGCAGATGGTTTTGGTATTTGCTAATGATGGTATGAGCCACCAAACTAGGGGCTGCGATGCTTTTGGGGAGAAAGAGCATGGGCATTGACGCAATACTGACGCTCTCATCACAACGATTACACGCATATTTCGGTCGAACATGCGCAATCACTTTTAACTGGGCTGGAATGATTTCGAGTTGCTCGGTAACCTCTTCACCAATTCGGTGTTTTAAGCCTCCACAAGCACATTGTTTGTCAACTTCCGCAATATCATACTCAATCACTTCACGGGGTAAATCATTCGGCAAAGGTCGGCGCTTGGGTTTATTACGAGTGTAAGTGATAGTAACCGTATTTTCTTCTGCGGGCAGCGCTGCGGCAGGCACGGTTTCCGCCTCATCAAACTGCAACTCCATTTGTAATATGTTGCTTTCTGAGGAACGAGAAAAGCGCTGTTGTTGCGCGAGTCTAAACTGTTCTAAAACGCGCTCGTAGTTTTGTTTTAAAGTCGTGTTTTCTTTTTGCAAAGACAGGATAAGTGCATGCAATTCAGGGATGGATTGAGGTAATGATTCTGTTTTTTTCATGGGAAGATTATAACAGAACTGCCCTGATTTTATGAGGGTTTTTCTAATAAAAATCCTCATAAATTATCTGTTTTTTACCGTGAAAATGAACAAATTTATTACTCGCTAATAACCAGTTAAAATGCTCTCGGCTCAGTTCAATATTACCCTCTGCATTGCGGGGAAAAACAAATTTACCTTTTTCCAATCGTCGATACCATAAGGTAAAACTGTGCTCTTCATAATAAAGCGCTTTTAACTTATCACCGCGGCGACCACGAAATAAAAACAAATGGCCACTGGTTGGCTCCATGGCTAATACGTCTTTTACCATAATCGCTAACGTATTTATCGATTTGCGCATATCCGTAATACCGCAATATAAATGAATTTTTGCATTGTCCGGAATTAACATACCTTCATCACCTGTTTTAATAAGGATGAAAAGCCATCATCAGTCACGCTTACTTTTACAACACAACGAATTTGATTGGGCAAATGGAGGGTTAACTCCACTAAACTGTTTTCTTGTAAAGAGCATAGCGAGGGGTTTGTTAAAACAACTGCTTCAAACGATGAAGCACTCTTATTCCTTTCTTGCGATGAGACCTCTTTTTCCGCGCGACCCCTTAATGCCTTTCTTTTTTCATGCCACCGATAGAGAAAGTGATTAAGCAATAGGTTATTGCGTTTACAAAATTCAATTTGGGTTAAACCACTTACTTTATAACGTTCAATTATTTCGTCCCAATAGGGGGTCTCACGGCTCATCGATACACTCCAGCTTATTTAAAAAAAAGGAATGATCGCTTAGTTTAATCAGATAGAATAGGTGTAATTCGGCGAGCGCTTACATTGCTATAAATAATGCATCAGAATATGTAAGATGATCTTCAGTTTCATCTTTGTTTGCATGTCGAACTCCGCCTTTATCAGAGGCAAAACCATAAATTTTTTTAGTTGCCTCTTGTAAAGTCTTAGGAAGATTTAAATCTGGATTTTGTGTTAATACACCAAGGGTTCCATTTGGGTTTTTAGTAATAATTCTTGCAAGAGCTTCAACAGCTGATACAGATTCTTTTATACTATTTTGAAAATCGGGTGCTAGTTTATTCGATAAAAAACCAATAGCTTTATTAATATGTTCATTTACTTGCCAATAAGGACTACTTGATGATTGTTCTAATGATTCGATTTCTGTCTGATTTCCTATTTCTACTATTGCTGTATTTATAAATCTATAAGCTGAATTTTCTTTTTCAAGTACCTGATTACAATCAAATATAAATTTTTTTTTATCAGACACATTTTTTGCAAAAAATTCTAACAAGTCATAAATTTTATTCCAAGATAATTCGAAGAATTTTAATTTAATTTTTTGGATAAATTTATCTGGATCGTAAGGAAATTTGTCTATTTGTAAAGAAAGAAAATCTCCCCATAATTTTTTAATTATTTCCATAAATTCTTTGCGCCAATGATCATGATCATAACCTCCTAACTCAGGAATTATATAGCCTTGAAAAAGAGTATATATTAAATTCCATAACTTATTTTTTAAGGTATCGTCCATGTCATTTTTCTGTAATGGTTTTATTGCCAATCCCGTTCTTTCTGAAAAACCACTCATTAGTTTACTCCTTTAAAATATGGTGACATTAAATATTATAATAGTAG
>JASBUW010000091.1 GCA_030147755.1 Parachlamydiaceae bacterium | reverse complement strand
CCCAGAACGAGCGCTAAACGCGCTCGGTCTGGGCTAATGCAGTGATAGTGCTACCGCACAGATAAAACCAGTCTTTTTAAGTATACTTTGACCAACTACTAAAAAGGTCACTGTTACTTTTTGATATTAGCAACGAAGTTGCTTGGGAGCTCCAAACGCTTCGCGTATTAACAATTCATTTTAGAGGAACTCTTAGACTTTAGTAGTACGACGACGACGTTGTTTTGTAGCCACCACGGTATCTTCCAAGGCTTTACTTTCTAACCAGTAGTGGATACGTGAACAATGCTCACAAAAAACTAAGCGTTCCCCTTTACGCACCAAATTCTCATGCTGCGCTGTCAACATAATATGACAACCGCTGCAACAACGATTCTCTAAAGGCACGACTACGCGATCTTTCTTATTACGAAGTAACCGCTCATACACCTTGAAGACATCCGGATCCGCCTGCTCAACCAATTCATCACGTTGGGTTTTGAGAACACGCCCTTCTTCGTTAATTTGACGAATGCTTTCGTGGATTTCACCCTCTAAAACTTTGGAATTCTCTGCTGTAGAATTTAAACTCTCATTCAAAGTCTTGAGTAAATCTTCTTCAAGCGCAAGCTTATCATAGAAATCGCTCAAACGCTGCTCTTTTGCTACACGTTCGCGATCAGCAGCCGAGATTTCATGCGTAATGGCGTTATATTCATCCACCTTTTTAATCGCATTTTGTTGAGATTCTAATTTCTTAATTTTCGCGAGAATTTCTGTGTGATCTCCTTCTGCTAAGCGAATGAGCTTCTTCATTTCCAGAATTTCAGCTTCTTTACCTAGCACACGCTGGTGTAAAGAACCTTTGGTCGCATTAATATTATCCAGCTCTTTTTGCCTTTGACGCTTCAACAGCATCAACTGGATCATCTTCATGTCTAATTCTTGGATTTCTAAGATCACTTTAAGGGCATCTAACATAGTTTTTCCTTAAGGTATAAAGTGAACATCTCAGGATGTGTCTTAAAATTTAGATAATTAAAGTATCCTATCATACAAGATAATATAAAAAAAAGAAAGCAAACATTTGCATCCTTGTCACGAACAGCATAAATACCTTAATTTGCTACTCAATAATATTCAACAAATTTTATGAATATGTCCTGAGAAAAAGTAAAATTTTTATTGACAGGGATTTCGTGAGCTGTCAATACAAGAGCATACATGTAAAATGAAACTATAACACTTAGGATGAGGCGTCTTATGTTAACCAAAAAAGAAAATCTTAAAAATGATGTGAAAGGTAGCAAAACTGCAAAAACCGCAACGTCTTCAGCAGATTCTTGTTGCCAATCCAAAGCAGCAACTAAAACTTACGCTCCTCAGTCAAATTCACAATCGCAAGAGTTTCCTACCGAGAAAAAAGCACCTACCAAAACACGCATCACTATTAAGTATGACGCGGGTTATCCCAATCAACTTTATATTCGCGGACAAGGGGCTAATCTCAGTTGGGATAAAGGACAACCTTTGACGAATGTCAAAGCTGATGAGTGGATATGGGAAACAGATGCTTATTTTAATCAATGCGAATTCAAAATTTTACTGAATGATAAAATGTATGAAACAGGCGATAATCATCAATTAAATCCGGGCGCTTCTCTGCTGTATAAGCCTCATTTTTCTTAGCACTTTTGTGAAAAGGCATCGACAGCGATGCCTTTTTCAATGGATCTCCTTGCATAAAACACAAGAGTTAGACACAATAGTCCTCTGCCGTCTAGCCGTAAGGAGGTTTCCATGTCACGTCTTCAACGTTATTTAACTAAACAGCCTATTCACTCCTCTCATTCAGCCGTGATTGCGTATTTAGCGGCATTAGATCATCTGGAGCAAGTTGCCCCTGCTGTAGCGCGTAGCATCGTGCAAGAATTACAAGATGAGCGCGCTCATCTTAAATTAATCGCTTCTGAAAATTTTTCTTCTTTAGCCGTGCAATTAGCCATGGGAAATCTTCTCACCGATAAATATGCGGAAGGTTATCCTCGTCATCGCTTCTATGCCGGCTGTGATAATGTCGATGCCATTGAAGAACTCGCCCAACAAGAGCTCCTCCAACTTTTTCAATGTGAACATGCTTATGTACAACCTCATTCAGGTGCTGATGCCAATCTCGTGGCAATCTGGGCCATCCTTCTACAACGCATCCAAAACCCTGCCATTGAAAAGCTAGGCAAAAAATCTTTAGACGAATTGACACCGGAAGAATATGAAACCATTCGTCAATTGTTAGTGAATCAAAAACTCATGGGGATGTCTTTAAATTCAGGCGGGCACCTCACACATGGTTATCGACATAATATTTCTTCCAAAATTTTGCGGGCTGTCCTTTATGATGTGGATCCACAAACAGAATTACTCGATTATCAGGTCCTCGCGCAACAAGTGAAACAAGAGAAACCCACCATTTTAATGGCAGGTTATTCAGCTCACCCACGCCGTCTCAATTTTGCCAAAATGCGCGAAATTGCTGATCAGGTGGGTGCTGTGTTAATGGTTGATATGGCACATTTTGCGGGACTCGTCGCCGGAGGCGTTTTTACAGGTGAATTTAATCCCATTCCTTACGCCCATATTGTCACCTCTACAACACACAAAACGCTGCGTGGCCCACGTGGGGGCATTGTCTTATGTCAAAAAGAATTCAGCGAAGCCGTGAATAAAGGCTGTCCTGTAGTACTGGGAGGACCACTCCCTCATGTCATGGCTGCCAAAGCCATTGCCTTCAAAGAGGCTAATACACCCGATTTTAAAACTTATGCGCATCGAATTGTGGAAAACGCACAAGCTTTAGCTGAGAGTTTTATACAAAAAGGCGCACGCTTAGTCACGGGTGGAACAGAAAATCATTTGATGATTCTAGATGTCTCACGCTTTGGTTTGACGGGTCGCCACGCCGAAACTGCTCTAAGAGCCGCACATATCACAGTCAATCGCAACGCCATCCCTTTCGACGCCCAAGGCCCTTGGTATACCTCAGGTGTACGTTTGGGCACACCAGCTTTGACAACTTTGGGAATGGGACGCGAAGAAATGCGAGAAATTGCTGATATTATTGTGTCAGTTTTGTCTCATACGAAACCCGCGATTGTGCAAAAAACAGGACAACCTAGCAAAGCCAATAGTGTGACCCAACCTGAAATTTTAGAAGCAGCTAAAAAAAGAGTTTCTCAACTTTTGAGTCGGTTCCCTCTTTATCCTGAAATTGAAATTTAGAATACACTTAGGAGTTATACAGTTTGTAGACAAAAGGACAAACGACCATAACGACAGAAACGAGTTTAACGACAACGTGAAAGGATTAGTAGACAAAGTGACTCGTCCTTTTTGTCCTTTCACGTTGTCGTTAAACTCGTTTCTGTCGTTATGGTCGTTTGTCCTTTTGTCTTTTGCGTAAGATGAGTTAATAACTCACCTTACGCAAACTGAAGTTTGGACAATTGTAGCTAATCGCGGCAGCGATCAAAAGTGGGAAGCCCCGCGTGAAGCGAAAGGCCGGT
>JASBUW010000090.1 GCA_030147755.1 Parachlamydiaceae bacterium | reverse complement strand
CCCAGAACGAGCGCTAAACGCGCTCGGTCTGGGCTAATGCAGTGATAGTGCTACCGCACAGATAAAACCAGTCTTTTTAAGTATACTTTGACCAACTACTAAAAAGGTCACTGTTACTTTTTGATATTAGCAACGAAGTTGTTTGGGGGCTCCAAACGCTTCGCGTATTTTATGAGATAGCTATCCATGATGTTTTTATTGCCAGGAAAAATGTTTATGCAAATGAATTGGGAAAGCGCAGATTCTCTTGTCCTTATGAACCCTACTTATTCCCCAGAAGAGCAAATGCGCTTTCAGCGCATTTTAGAGGTAACTTCTGATTTACCTGGACATATTTGGTTATCGACTTCGGGTTCTTCAGCACCTAAATGGGTAGGACTCTCCAAGCGAGCCATTTTGGCTTCAGCTGAAGCAGTGAATCAACATTTGAAAAGCACTCACACGGACATATGGATTCAACCTCTGCCAGACTTTCATGTAGGAGGGCTGGGTATTTGGGCTCGCTCACACTTAAGTCAGGCGACTGTTTGCGATTTCAAGCAAGATCATCCGGGCAAATGGCAAGCAGAAGTTTTCTATCATTATATCATCCATCACAAAGGCTCACTCACTGCTTTAGTTCCCACTCAGTTGCATGATCTTGTGATGTTAAAGCGATCTGCACCAGAAACTTTACGCGCCGTTGTGATCGGCGGTGGTGCTTTATTGCCTGATTTGTATAAGCAAGCTATTTCTTTAGGTTGGCCTGTTTTGCCAAGTTATGGACTCACAGAATGCGCTTCACAAGTGGCGACTGCTGCTCTTGATAGCTGGAAAAAAGCTCAACAGCCAGCTTTACAAATTCTATCTCATCTAGATGTCGAGGAACGAGAAGAACACCTTTATTTCCGAGGAGCTTCTCTTTTAAGTGCCTATGCTTATTTAGAAGGAGACAAGATTCAAGTGGTAGATCCTAAAGAAAACGGGTGGTTGAGAAGCGAAGATCGGGGTTGTGTAAAAGAGAGGCAATTACAAGTCTGGGGACGTGCAGACGCAATGATTAAAGTGGGTGGAGAAAATGTGGATTTAGCGCGTTTGGAAGCGCTTTTGCAAACATTACGACTACGCTTGGCCATCCAGTCTGAAGTGGTTCTCCTGGCTATTCCTGATACACGTTTAGGGTATCGCATTGATTTAGTGGCGACCCAATCTCATCAAGCAGAACTCGATTTATTAATGCACGAATTTCACCAAGCTGTGTTGCCATTTGAACGTATCCGTCAAGTTCATTTTTTAAAAGAACTTCCACGTTCAGCATTAGGGAAAATACTTAAAAGCAAATTAATAAAAATTGTAAAATAAAACCCTATTTTATTATAATTTATTCTGATTATAGGAGATTTTTTTTGAATAATTTAATAGCTGTTTATTCTGATAATAAAGAAGTGCCTTTAGCAGAATTTTGGCAACAACCTGCTCCTATCCCATTGCCACGAAAGGATGAAGAATTAAACTTCTTAGGAAGAAAAATAAAATGGTGGAGAACAAGTTATCCTGCTTTTGCAGGTATCTGTTTAGAACGGTTAAAATCTTTTCAAGCAACAACTTGGATTCCTATCGAATGGAAGTTTATTTTGGTTATTGGTGGCGGCATCATGGCTATTAAAGAGAAAAATTTAAAATGGGCGCTTGCTGCACCTACTATTCTAGTGGTCAGTTGGATTTGGAACTTTTTGTTTAATTCTATCGTGAAAGAGTATGAATTACAATTAGAAGACGAAGATAGAGCAAAGAGAATTCAGAATCCTCAAGGATGGGATCAAACAAAATTAAATTGGACTAAAAGCAACGAAAAGTTTCTTAAAAAACTTCAAGATTTGATGAGTTCTCATCAACTGATAAGTCATCATCTCCCTATTTTAGAAAATGCGCAATTAAGAAAAATCTGGGATCAAGACGTATTTACATATGGCTTTAAAAGATTTTTTCCTCAAGCTTATCAATTATCAAATCCTATTGTTGTGAGTGTTGATGGCGAGCAAACTCCTTTTCTTTCCTTAAGAATACGTCCTAAGCAACAAGGAAGTGTGCAAGTCAGTCCTTTTTTCATCACTTTTTATCCACGATTTGCTGATGAATGGTGGATTCTTACTGAGCGAAATCATAAAGATGCGCCTGACAAAGTAGTTGTGGCAAATGATGGCACAGACGATATCTTCAAATTATTAGAAGAGCTTGTCACTGATCAACATCAGGAATACGAATTAGATCTTCCAGCAGTCATTCAGAAAGAGAATGTATGATTTTGTAGGTCCTTCATTAAACCATTTTTGCAAGCTCATTTTCATCTCCTACTAACCAAATTTTAGGTCCACGTATGATTGCACTAATAAAAGGATTTTGTTCTTTAAGCTTCTTTTTCAATTCTTTTAATGGATAGACGGTAGGATTAATTTCTCGTCCTAATTCATTTCCTAAAGATCCGAGAATACTAGCCATATCTTTTATTCCTAAATGACCCACTATAAATAGATCAATATCACTAGTTGGAGATTCTTCAGCACGAGCCATAGAACCATAAATAAAACTAAAAAGAATCTTATGCTTTATAGGAGCTAAAGCTGCCTTTAAAGTATCTCCAAAAATAACTGTTTTGAATAACGCTTTTTTGATGTCATCAAAAGCTGGATGCAATTGTTTGGCTTTGTAGTAAATTCGATTTCCTTGCTTATTTTTAACGATCAGTCCTGTGTCTTCAAGTCGTTTTAAGGCTCTTTGTATTTGTATTAATGCTCGCCCAGTGAAGTGGACGATTTGTGATTGATAAGCTTCTTCATTGGGATGTGTGAAGAAAAATACAAGCACATCAGTGAAGGGGGGACTTGGAAATAGTTTAAGAAATGAACTCATAATATAATACTACATTTTGTTGTCATTTCACTACATTTTGTAGTGAATCCATTTTTAATTCGACTGTTTTTTAGCTAATTCAATGACTTGTTCGAGGACATCCTCTAGAGTTTTGCGTCCATGCGCAATCTCTTGAATATATCCACCGAAGAGGGAGAGGCTAAGTTGAATAGAGCCGATGACTTGCATCAGCAGAAGAGCATCTAGGCCTGAGGATTTGATGAACCAACTGTAGCGATACACAATTTGATCTTTGAGTTCATCTAATTCAAATCCAGGACAATGCAACAGACGATTAAAAAAATGCAAACTACTTGATACTTGCTCAAAATGAGCTGAAGGAACTTTTAAAGGAAACACGTACTGAAATTGAACGAGATAATACGTTTCTTCTTTGGCTAAAGCAGGTGGAAGCTGCTGTGGATAGGCCACTATTTCTAGCGTTTCTTCCGGCTTATTTTGCTGAACTGTGATGAGCACCAACAAGCGATCTTGAGAGAATTCTTTAGAAATTTTTACAAGAGTACACGTTTGCCCATTCTCTTGGAGTAGCTGTTGTATATGAGTTAAAATGGTCATCACTAACCCGTGGGTGTGGGAGAAGAACCGTATTCTTTTTCTAAGTAACGTTGTCTGCCTATTAAGTTAACAAATGCAGAATCATCTAAATTGAAAAAATTCTGCAAGAGTTTTTTTACTCCAAATGGATGTTGTTCTCTTTCTGTTTGCAAAACAGCTAATGGGATTCCTAATTGTTTTTCTATTAATTCTTGCACATCTGCACTTAATAAATTCAAATCACACTCACGGAGTAATTCATTTAAGGTTTCTAAAGTGTCTAGAGGCCCCTTTTCAAGAAAATTAGGATGATGTTCTTCGTCGGGAACATGAATGAGTTCCGCTTTTTCTGCGAAATCTGCCCACTTAGCTTCTTCTAAGGCCTTTTGTAAAGCATGCGCTTTGTCTTCCCATTGCTTGGCACGGCTGACATTTTTCTGAAAATCCTGCTGAATGGACGGAATAGAATAACCATCTGGTGTGGTTGTAGGGGTCATGTGCTGCGGATTTAATACAGATTGACGGTTAATCACTTGAGCTGTTTGATCCCTTCTGTTATGCCAGATGCTTCTCATGAAATTTGCAATTTTTTCTCTAAGTTCTGCCAACTTACCTCTCAGTTGATAATAAGCTAAAACGGCATAAGCCCCTTTCATATTCGCTGCACTGATTCTAGGTTTTTTGCGATAAGCATAATAAAAACTTGCTGAGACTAAAACACTAGTGAGGACACAGGAGGCAATAGAAAGACCTAGTAAAATGAGTCCGGCGGCTCCTACGGGATTAGCTGCAAGTCCAATAAGCGCTAAAATCAAAGTCACGCCAGCAATGATGGTGGTGGCTGAAAATTGGATCCCATGCTGCAAAAATTTGAATTTTAATAAGCTGCCTTCTATTTCCTGCTTTTTTTGAACCATTTGCGCTAAAGATTCTTTGAGAACAGGATTGAGCATGGCGTGATGATCGACATAACGTTTAAGTAAGGTTTCTTGAGGCTGTGATTCTATCCAGGGGTGTAGGCATTCATCTAAAACACTCACAATTCTTGTTTTCGCGTCTATTACAGCTTGTTGTTCTTTTTGTGAAAGCGGAGCAACCAGTTGTTCGACTTCTTTTAAATCAGTGTAGGCTTGATAAAGACGGATGATTTGCTCTTCTTTCAAGGTCATTTTTAATTTTGCTTCTAACTGATCTTTTAGAGTTAACAAAGAAATTTCAGACCACTTAACGTGATTTAAAAACTCTTGCAAGCTCGCACGTTCAAAGCTTTTGAC
Organism: Parachlamydiaceae bacterium; assembly: GCA_030147755.1. GTDB lineage: Bacteria > Chlamydiota > Chlamydiia > Chlamydiales > Parachlamydiaceae > JASBUW01. The sequence goes on along the minus strand of JASBUW010000090.1, from coordinate 9,266 downwards.
GCGTTCTTTTATCGTGGCCAATAAAGTAGCGTCGTATTGGATTCTTGTTTTTAAGCTCTCAACATGAGTTGAGCATTCTTCTTGACGTTGACGACGTTTAGCGATTAGCTGTTGTTGTGTTTCTTCTAATTCTTGAATTTGCTCAGTAGTAAAGGCTACTCCTTGCTTATTTGTGAGAGGTTCCGGCGAATGAACGGCATGATTTTTTTGCCATGTTTGAAAATCTTGCGCCCATTCTGTATGTGCGTTCATCTCTTGAGAAGAACGATGAAAGAGAAAACCTAATAATCCTACGCTCACAAATCCTGCTAAACCTTTGAGCAAGTGCTCGAGTGGCGTAAAAAATTTCAGCGAGGAAAGTTTAGTTAAAATAAACGTTGTAATAGAAAGACCACTTTTTACGACTCTAAATCCTTGTTCAGTCAGTTGACTTGACAAAACCTGTTGTTCATGATGAATGACTCCTTCTAGTTGCCGAAGGCGAGCCACTTGATCGGGTTGTAAAAGAGAAGGTTGCTTCTTTAATTCTTCAACTTTTTCTTGTGCAGCATGTAAAAAATGATTTTTGAAAAATAGAATGGTTGCTCCCGACACTGTATCTAAAAGGGATGCATTAAAATGAATCCACTCTGTGCTCATCTCTACTTCAGCTTGGATATCCATCTCAAATAAATATTGCAAAAGAAAAGGAAGACTGGCTTGCATTCCACTCGTTCCCGTCCTTAAAACACAATCCACCACCCAGTTTTGTGCAACCTTAAATAGTGTTTTAGCTTGAGGAGCAAATTGGGCATGTTCTTCACCCATTTTAAGATGAGTTGGAGTTTCCAAGTCATCTAAAGATGTTCCAATGTGATGTCCTAATTCATCCGGACTCAAGACGGGTTTTAATTCTAAACGTTTGGGAAGAAAAGGCGGTTGTTTTTGAGGAGTCATGGCGCGGATGATCTCGACCGCTTGCGCAATTGTGACCTTATTTTCGATCCCTTGCTTAGAAGCAGGGGGAAGCGTAAAGTCCACATGATCAAAAGGAGTGACAGATGCAATGTTTAACATAAGCTCTTTTTATTTTATAATAGTTGTTATAAACAATTATATCAGTGATTTAATTACAGTTAATTAATCAAGTGTTTAATTAATGTTAATATAATTTAATGTTAAACATAAAAAACTTTAATATATTGCTAACAAACAATGAAAAATTCTTTAATTTGCAGAAAGAAAGTGCTTAAGTTGATGAGCTAACTCTGAGGGAATCGCGACTTTTTGTTTAGTCAAGCGATCGCAAAAGACATGAACAGTTTTGACTTGGCAGGCTAGAGCTTGTTGTTGAACAAAAGAAGTCAAGAGAGTAAATGCACTGTTCGACAGGGTTGTCAGTGAAAGGTCAATCTGACATTCTTGACCGGCTAATAAGGGACGCATGTACTGGGCATCTGCTTGTTTGATCGGAACAATCCAAGTTGAGTTTTGAAACCAGGTTTCCCAGGAACACCCCACTTGTTGCAGAATAAACTGTTCGTAAGCTTGATGAGCTAGGCTAAAGACATGACCAAAGAAGAGAATGCCGGCACTGTCTGTAAGATGAAAAGGAATAAAGCAAGAGTGAGTATATGACATGATTAACTGAGGGGTTTATGTCCAATTAAAATGGTGGCGATTCCTCCCATGAGTGAGTAGCGTTGAGTGTGGACAAATCCTTGGGCTTGCAGGAGATGTTCTAACTCTTGAGGAGCAATAAAGGTGTGAATACTTTGACATAAATATTGATAAGCGGCTGGATTATCAGCCAACCACTTCCCTAACAAAGGAAAAAGCGTGCGCAAATAAACATAATGTCCCCAGCGCAATAAACGATTATTAGGGCGGGTGAGTTCGAGAATTCCAAAGCGGCCGCCCGGTTTTAACACGCGAAACACATCTTGGATGCAGCGACTAGGTTGTTGGACATTGCGGATCCCGTAGGCCATAGTGGCACAATCTGCGATTTGATCGTGTAAAGGCAGTTGCTGAACATCTGCTTCCAAATAAGAAAGAGTGTGTTGAGGGAAGGTCATTTTAGTGGCTTTCTCTTTAGCCCGTTCTAACATATCTGGTGAAAAATCGATTAAATAAGCTTGGCAGGCTTGCTGTTTAGTCTGCAAATAGTCAAAGGCAATTTCGCCGGTACCGGAGCAAAGATCTAAGTAAGTATGTGGTTCTGTAGAAGGCTGAGAGGAAAGAATATGGCGTACTAAGGCGCGATTCCAGCGTTTGTGTAACGCAAAAGAAAGTACTGCGTTGGTCTTATCATAGCGGTTGGCAATGCTGTTGAACATGGCTTGGATGGTTTGAGGCGAATCTTTGCGATACATAGGTTAAGAATTACTCCTGAGAAGAATTGTTTTTATGTTCTTCAGGAGGGGGAGGTGTGCAAAGGTCGCAGGAAGATTGACAACTCGCATCTTTTGGTTGAGTAGGATCGCGTCCGCAAGCTCCTCGTTCTAGTTTTGTTTTTCCTGTAATTAACCACCCAATGGCTAAGCAGGCAATGGCCAAGACAATGACAACGAAGGCGATGACTAGCGTTAAAAATAGGTTAGACACGGCGACTCCCTTTTTAAGTCTCTGGAAGTTGACTGTTATACTCTACAGCTTGGGTTACCGTCAATAGAACTGTCGCTTGAACTAGCATTTGATGGATCAAATGGACCTGATGGACCTCATAGACCGGATGGACATAAAGTATATGATGTACCAGAAATAGCTAAAGCTAGTTGTTAAAATAGAGTTTACTCGTTTTATCCATCCGGTCTATGAGGTCCATCAAATGCAGGTTCCAGCGACTTTTTGACGGCATGGCATGAATAATGATGAACTTACTGACAAGAATGGTAGAGCTACCCACCTTTTGAATCAAAAGGTGGGAAAGCTCATGAGAACAAAGATAAAAGTTAGCGGAACTTTTAATTAAACCTTAATTCCTTTGACTTTTACCGGTTGCTCATTTTCCCAAGTCACTCGATAACCGTAGAACTTGGCATATTGATTAATAGTCTTTTTATCTAAATTGCATTCTATCAAAGATTTTATCACTTTAAACATGTAATCACGTGGCAAACTTGGTGATGATAAATAAGGAATTCTCGATCTTTGGTAGTCGGTAAAACCAGCAAGAGTAGATTGAGTTATCTCTTGTATATAGGAAGCCATATTGCTCGGATTTTTTTCTTTTTCCTCACTAAGTGCTTGAGAGTTGTTCACTCGGGCTTCTGCTACTTTTTTTGCAACTTCTTTCATCTTTTCTGTTGGCTGTATGACAGTGGGTTTAATATCGATAATTTTGTTGTTATTACTCACCACTACTGTATAGCCGCACAATTCTGCGAATGCTTTTAAGGTTTCATGTTCAACATTTGAATATTGCTGTAAATTTTCTATATGTCCTCTAAGACAGTTATGTTGTCGTCGAGTTCCCTCGTTTTTATACTTTAAAAATGCCTCGATCTCACGGTTCGCGCATTCTCTTTTGCCTATCTCACTTTTTGTAAAACAGGTAGTAAAGCCTCCCTTTATAGTTGCAGCTGCAATCGTGTTAGCAACTAGCTTCATTTCACGTGTGGCGCCCATCGGATAATCTGGAAGCTGAGTTTGTCCAGCTTGAATGGGTCCAAGTCCACCCTGACTAATATGATTCATAAATACTCCTTAAAGTTAGTTAATTATTCTTTTTTTTATATAAAATATTAAACTCTATATAAATTAAAATTTAATATCAACCCGAGTTTTTATATAAAATTCAGGCTAGCAAGTTGTGTGAATAAGGGCAGCTATGCGTTTTTGCCCTTGACGACACATTTCGTTGTATTTCTCTATAGCGACATCAGTTTTAAGCATATAAACTTCAGAAACACCGTGGTCATGGATGTATTTTTCTACATCTGGTTCGATCTCTAAAATGCCGGGTCCTGGATTAGACCGTTTTCCTCCATGTCCTCTTCCTTGACTGAGAATAATGACATCTGGTTTTGGTGTTTGTGACAAGATTAAATGTTCAACATCCTTAATTCTAACACCGGGCCGGTGACGCATAGGTTGATTTTTGTCCCATTTCCAATCCCACTCTTCTGCATGCTGTTGATCATCTGATGGTAAAATCATGACATCTTTAAAATTTTTTACGAGTCCATTTACTTTTAATGAGATCGTTCCCCAGTCGTCAGATATAATTTCGGGTGCTCCAATAGGTTCTGCCTTTTTCAGAGGAGAAAGTTTTTTAGCTTTAAAAGTACAATAGATGTAGGCAAAGCAAAGGGCTGTTCCACTGAAAATAGCTGTAGCGATGAGTGCAGTTTTTTTTGAAAAGGGAAATAAAGAAGATGAATTGTTTTCTTTAAGAAAACTTGTATAACTGCTAATTGAGGATAATTGAATATTCATAATGATAACCTAAAAAATTAAAATAGGTATAATTATAAGCAATTTTATAATAAAAAAGCAATAAAAAAAATAAACAACTTGTAAAAAACAAAAACGACAAACAATAATAAGGACTAAAATCATTATTGTTGTTTATCGTTAAGGTCGTTTGTCGTTTTTGTTTTTTACAAGTTGTTTATTTTTATTCTTCATCATCATAATCGCTGTAGTCTTCATCCTCTTCATCTTCTTCGTCTTCAAAATCATCTTCAAACGTTTCTTTTTTGGAAAGAGGCTTGGCTGGAGCAGCGCGTTTGAGAGTATTTTTAGGAAGAGCCGAGAGCGGAATATAATCTACCCAAATAGGGGAACTCCACGCCATATGCCCATCTTCTTGCGTGACGCGTAGATAGTAATAAACAAAAGGAGGTTTTTTATCCTTGGCATTCAATACCACTTTATCCAGCGCAATCAGATCGTCATAAGCAAAATCTAAGAAATAATTGTCTGGTTCAAATGTTTTAATGACTTTGCCATTACGCACAATTTCTACTTTTTGCAATTTAGTAGTGCCAGCCACGTAGCCAGACAGGTGGCGATTCACAGCCAAGCCGGGTTTATCGGCTGTGCTGATTTCTTTTCCCATGGGAATACCCGCCAAATAGAGCCCGACAATAATCCGCTCACCCGTTGTGGCATAGCAAGAGCGTTGATATAAAGCTTCGATTAAAGCTTCTCTTGAGTGCGTAGGAGAGATAATTGCTGTTAAGCCCGGTGAGTATTGTTCTTGGTCACTATCATACAAATCGCCATAAGTTCCACGATCATCTAATCCTCCAGCAACAAAACCAAAGCGGAAATTACGTTGCAATGCTTTCTGAATAGAGCCCTCAGCTGCTTCCGGATAGCCTGAAGAGGAGGCGCTAATAGGACGGGGATTGCCTTCTTTTTTCGTCATCTCATTGCTACCCCAGGCATTATAAATTTCGACGACACGTTCATAGTCAGGATCGAAATTATCAAAATGATATTCAGCTCCTTTAGCCATTGTAAAGCAGGGGACAGCCAGCAATTCTTTAGGAGAAAAACTTTTATAAATCTTTTTTAGAGAATTACTTTTGAGATCTTTTTTGCGTAAAATCGCTTTATTGTCTTTTGAATAGATTAATAAGCGTGTTCCTTCGGTTTTAGGTTCACCTTCCCATTGAAAACCGAGAAAAGTGGTAAAACGCTCGCCTTCATCAAAATCTGCAATGTTTTGTGAGATTAGCTTCCACACATCATTGGAAGTCTCTTCGGGACTTTCAAAAGGAGAAGTTCCAAAGAAATTAAAGGCACGATCATCACGAAAATGACGTAAACAATTTTCAATATTTTCAGTGGAGTCAAAACGATCTGATTCTCCATGCAATAATCCCCAAAATAGGTGTTTATTATTGTCCGGAAAACATTTAATCGGAGAAGAGCGAAACACCTGCTTGGTTTTGCTATTGACGAGTTGAATGGTATAAACGCCCGCTTCATTAAAATAGAGATTGGGGAGGGCGATAAATCCTGTTTCCGGGACAAATAATTTCCAATTCAAATTTTCGCGTAAATGCTCATGAGAAAGAGAGATGAGAGTGTCTTCAGGAGCATTATTTGTTAAATTTCCATATTCATCTTCAAAACGTACAACGACATCAAAACGCTTATTTTTAACCACAAAAGAGGGAGTTAAAACACGGATATTGGCTAATTCGCCTCCACGAATATCCATGGAGAAAACTTCCGGATCATCATAATGTCCTTTGCCGCTCGGATCAATATAAAGCAAAAATGAACGTCGCCTTTGAGCGGTGGTTTGAGCGTGAATGGTGTTGCCTTTTTTCGAAGGTTCACCTTCTTTTGCTCCTACAATAATTGTAAGGGCATCACCTGCTTCTACTATATGAGGAAGAATAAATTCGTATTGTGGAGTAAAGCTATCAGAGGCTTCCACTTCTTTGGCTTGTATCGTTTTACCATTTTCTAGCTGTAAATAGATGACAGGACCCCCTTTTTTCAAATTGGCAGAGGGAATTTGCCAATCGATTTCTCGACCTTTAGATTGTAAATCAAATTTAAGTTTAGTGCCTTTGGGAAGATTGGTAGAAGGGGTGTAAATAAATTTCCACGTTCTAGTTTCTCCCGCTAAAGCATGACTAGGTTCACAATAACAGATAGATCGACGCATGTGATAGACTCTCCTTTGATCTGAAATCAGGAGCATGTTGCCCGATTGCTGATTGTTTTTCAAGAAAGAAGAAAACAAAGTAGATATCAGCTTGAAAAAATAACAAAGGTTGGGACAGATTGAAACTTAATATAAATTTTGGATCTACCATGCAACAAGCTACGCTTCCTATACCTGCCAAATTATCCTTATGGAATTTAATTTTTTTAAATATTGCCATTGTGGCAAGCTTACAGCAAATTCCTTCAACCGCCATTTATGGCCCGGCTGTTTTAAGCCTGTTTGCCTTAGGGGCTCTCTGTTTTCTCCTTCCCGCCATCTTATTGACGATTTTTTTTACAGAGCGTTTTCAAAAAAATGGAGGAAGCTATTTATGGGTCAGTGCAGCTTTTGGAAAACCCTGGGGATTTTTTGTTGTTTGCTGTCAATGGCTTTGTAATCTCATCTGGTATCCCACCATTTTCTCTTTGATTGCAGCTATTATGGCTTATCTGGTTCATCCTCAGTTGGTAGATAATAAATATTATATTTTAATCATTCAAATTAGTGTATTTTGGGCGATCACTCTATTAAATTTTTTTGGAGTCCAAATATCGACTTGGTTTTCTGATAACTGTAGCCTACTGGGGATTTTGTTACCTACTTTAGTGGCAATAGGATTAGCCATCACCTATTTGATGCGAGGCAATCCTGCGCAAGTCACCTTTGGGTTACGCGATTTTTTGCCTACCGTTTCTCATTGGCGTGAGATGGCTTATATGATTCAAGTCATTGTGAGTCTGGTGGGAATTGAGATGTCTGCTGTGCATGCCGGAGATGTGAGTCAACCACAGCGCACTTATAAGCGTTCTTTATGGATAGCAGGGGCCCTCACTCTCTTTTTATTAGCTGGGACTTCATTAGCCATTTCTATTGTCATTCCCTCTCAGAAAATTAGTATTGTATCGGGTTTAATAGATGCGTTTGTCGATTTTTTTGCGATTCTGAACATTCCACATGTGTTAGATATGCTTTTGTTACTGATTCTGTTGGGTACCTTAGGTACAGTGGCAGCTTGGATGTTGAGTTCGACGCGTGGAATGCAAATTGGATCTGCTTATTGTCAGATGCCTTTATTTTTGCAAAAAACCAATCGTTTTGGAGCTCCTATTGGCATTCTTATTTTGGAATGCGTGATTTTTACAGTCGCTGTGATTTTGTTTTATTTAATGCCTTCTGTTAATGCCGGTTTTTGGTTCTTGATCATTGTCGCTTCGTTGGGGACTTTGGTTTATTATATTGTCCTTTTTAGCGCAGCACTTCACGTTGCTTTAAAAGAAAAAGTCAAAAGCTGGCCTTTCGTTTTTTTTATGTGCCTTGGAATTTTTACCTGTTTAGTGGCCATTAGTCTTGGATTTATTCCGCCGGAAGGACAGGTAGAGATTCGTCACCCTCTCTATTTTGCATTAGAATTAATGTTAGGATTAGCTAGTATTTTATTAGCCCCTTTTATTTTTTATATTTTCCGTAAAACATGGGATGAATCATGAACGAAATAGATGAACAACGTCAAAAAATAGTGGAAAAAGTGCGCCGATATGGGAACTCAGCGGCCGATGCTGTTTTGAGTCCGGCTTGCACTTTTTTTCAACATCCTGATGTCGATGGATTGATTGGCTACCGCTTAGAAAAATCTTGTGCAGTTGCTTATGGGGATCCTTTATGTGCTCCTGCAGATATTTCTAAGCTGGTTCAAGCTTTTCAAGAACATTGCAAAAACGAGGGGTGGTCCTGGATTTATATGATGGCAACAGAGCCATTTGCACGTTGGGCTATTCAAGAAAATATGTGTAAAGTGATGGTCGAATTTGGAGAAGAATTAGTGATGGATCCTCATGATGACCCCAGGAAGCATACAGGTGACCATGCCAGCTTAGTGCGTCGTAAAGTGCGGCATGCTCTTAAAGAAGGGACAACAGTGCATGAGTATCTCACTCTTAATCCTGATTTAGAAAAAGAAATAGAAAAAGTGGGAACTTTATGGCTAGAAGGTCGGCAAGGTTTGCAGCTACATATCTCTCATGTACATCTTTTTTCCGATCGTTATGGCAAACGTTGGCTTTACGCCAAACAAGGTGATCAGGTGGTAGGAGTCATTACGCTTAATCGTTTAGAGTCTTGCAATGGATGGCTCATCAATCATTTGATGCACCTTGCGGATGCGCCGCATGGAACACCTGAATTGCTGTTAGTCACTGCTCTTGAAACAGTAGCAAAAGAAGGGGCTCAACATGTGACTTTTGGAGCTACTTCAGGTGTTGAATTAGGAGAGGTCATTGGGATGAATGGAATGTCGCTTTGGGTATCACGCCACTTATTTAAGTTCATTACACGTTATTTTCATTTAGATAGACGTAAAAAATTTTGGGAGAAATTCGCTCCTCAAAGCCGGCGTTCTTTTATGCTTTTCAGTGAAGATAAATTAAGATTCAGCACATTAAAGGCTTTAATGCGTGCTTTAAATATTTCTGTCTAATTTATTTTCATTATTCAAAGTGGACTTAAAAATTCAACGCAGAGGCGCCAGAGTCGCGAATACGCCGAGACAAACAAATAGAATAAAAAAAAAAAATTGAGTGTGCTCTTAATGGGGGTATCGTGGGCTTGGCGTGGG
>JASBUW010000089.1 GCA_030147755.1 Parachlamydiaceae bacterium | reverse complement strand
ACTGCATTAGCCCAGACCGAGCGCGTTTAGCGCTCGTTCTGGGTAAATAACACCATTTGATCAGCACTGCGGTTAGCAGTGCAACTATCCAGCGTCTCTGTAGCACTGCTAACCGCAGTGCAATATATTGTGCGTTAAATCCCAGAACAAGCGCTAAACGCGCTCGGTCTGGGCTAATGCAGTGATAGTGCTACCGCACAAATGACAAACAGACTTATAAGTAATAGGATGGGTCCTCCTTCGCACTCCAAACGCTTGCGCGTATTACTTTTATTAATTCCTTTTACCGTACCTCAATCCAATTTTTTCCGAATTCAATTAGAAGGTATCTATTTACACTCACTTTACGATCTGGTAAAATCATAATACTTTTTTTATCAATTGAAGGAAAGTCTGCCAATGAACAAAACGAAACTCATGGGTATTCTCAATGTCACACCCGATTCCAGCTTCGATCAAGGCCGCTTTTTTGATCCTGTCCTAGCTATTCAACGCGGTGTACAAATTTGCGAGGAAGGAGCAGATTGGCTGGATATAGGAGGAGAGTCTACCCGCCCAGACGCTTCTCCTGTTTCAGAAGAAGAAGAGCTAGAGCGTGTCATTCCTGTTATCAAAGCTTTAAAAAAGATTATTCCTATTCCTATTTCCATTGATACAATGAAAGCACGCGTCGCGACTCAAGCCATTGAGGTGGGAGCTTCTTTTATTAACGATGTATCAGGATTTTCTGATCCGGATATGTGCAAAGTCGCCGCTGATTCTCAGCTACCTATATGCATCATGCATATGCAAGGAACACCTGCCACTATGCAAACGAATCCTTTTTACCCTCAAGGTATCATTTCTTTTTTAATAGAATGGTTTAGCCAACGCATCGATCTCTTGTTAGCGGTAGGCGTTAAATCTGAAAATATTATCTTAGATCCCGGTATTGGATTTGGAAAAACGGTTGATCATAATGTAGAAATTGTACACAATCTACACAAAATTAAGGCACTAGGATTTCCAGTTTTAATTGGATTATCGCGCAAATCGTTTTTAGGAAAAATCGTTCATAAGACATACCGCGAATTGCTACCTGTTTCTCTGGCGGTCAATACGCTGGCCATTCAGGCCCAAGTAGATATCATTCGCGTGCATGATGTGGCGGAACATCGTGATGTGATTGATTTGCTTGCTCACTTAAATGCCAATAAGGTGAATGCTTAAATGATGTGGTTCTTTCAGCTACTTATTCCGGGAATAGAGATCCTGATTATTGCCGTCATCGTTTACTATATGCTGTCTTTTTTCTGGAATACGCGTGCCATGGATCTTTTATATGGCAGCTTAGCCTTCATGACTTTTTTTGCTTTATCTAAATGGCTCAATTTGCCTGTCTTAGAGAAACTCATGCTCTATGTCGTGAATGTGGCCGTGTTAGCTTTACTCATTATTTTTCAGCCGGAATTACGTTTAGCCTTGTCTAAATTGAGTCTAAAAGGCAAAAAATATCGTGAGATTACTGAATTTGATAAATTTTTAGAAAGCATCTCGCAATCAATCTATCGTTTAGCTGACAGGCGCATTGGAGCGCTCATTGTGTTGGAAAATCAAGATTCTTTAGAAGATTTAGCCAATCGAGCAGTCTTATTGAATGCCCAATTTTCACCTGAGTTACTCGAATCCATTTTTATTACCACCACCCCTCTGCATGACGGAGCAGTCATTATTCGCGGTACGCTGATTGTCTCAGCAGCCACCATCTTACCCTTGGCGGATGACAGTACGCATCTATCGAAATCGATGGGAACGCGTCATCGCGCTGGCTTAGGTGTGAGCCAATTCACAGATGCATTGGTCATTGTCGTTTCGGAAGAAACGGGTAAAGTTTCGATTGCACGTGATGGGATCATGACGCGTGGAGTAAAAGTGGATCGCTTTAAAGGCATTATTCGCAGCGTATTTAGTCCACCTAAAGTCAGCATTCCATCTAACTTGAATATTTGGGAACAAGTGAAATTATGGAATCGCTAATCCATCGTTTATTTATCTATCAATGGCAACGCAAATTGGTGGCGTTGCTCACTGCCACGATTATTTGGATCTTTGTCAATCACACCATTACAGATAGCAAAACAATTCCTTTTGTCCCCATTCGTGTCATTAATTTACCTATCGATAAAACCATTCAAGGATTGCAACCCAATGGATTCCTTTCTAAAAGAATTACTCTCACTGTTCATGGAACTAAAGATGTGATTAATCAACTTGAACCCGGGGATTTAGAAGTCCTCTTAGATGTTTCCAATCAACCAAACGAAGCAATCATCCAAATTACTAAAAAGAATCTGGTGAGTTTAAATCCTAGTTTAAATTTAAACAAACATATTACTTCTATTAATCCTATTGAATATTTCTTGAAAATGAGTCCCATTCTGATAGAAAAAATTCCCATTATTATTCATAAGCCTGTAGGAGAAGCCCCTAAAGGCTATAGCTTTCTCGACATTTGGCCTAAAATCCTTTATCAAACAGTGAGTGGGCCTCAAGAACAAGTGTTGAGCTTAAAAACTGAAGGATTTGAAATTACCTTCAACTTAAACGATATCTCTAAAGAACAGCTAGATGCCCTTCACAGTAACGCACCTTATGATGATGAAGTCAGTTATTATGTGCCCGAGCAATGGAAAAAAGTGATCATTCCCTTTTCGACACGCGGCTTAGAACCAATTAATGATCCGGATGCCAAAGCTCTTATCATCGATTTTTTACGTCAACAATTGCTTCCTCTTAAAAACCAACTTCCTCTCCATGTCTTTTATCCTTTAAAATATAGTAGTACAATTAATCCCAAAACCTATGCGTTGGCTGAATCGCCATTCATTCAATTCAAAAATGAAATTCCCCTTCTTAATCTTTCTCTGCATGTGAATCACGTCAGTAAATTATTTTTAGAAGTTGTGCGCGACAACATTGAATTAGAAATTATCGCAGCTCCGCGTACAGAAAGAGAAAAACTCGAATGGAACGTCGGTTTTATTGATGATACGCATTTAGAAGACACCTATGTCGCTTTTTTGTTGAGCCATGCCAAAGCAAATGCAGAATTTCTTCCGCCTAAAAGCCGTGAACGTGAAAAATATTTTCGCAAACGTTTTCGTACCTATATGCAACAATTTACTTTGTATCTCTCCCCTTCTCACAAACTCGATTTAGATAGTCGTTTGGAGGATGGTCAGATTCGTGTGCATATCCCTAACGCTTCTTTGCAATCACAACCCCCGTCCCACAATGCCCATTGAACGCTATTTCTCTGCGACCCCTTTCCATGTGAATCAAATATGCGCACTTCAAGAAGCTGAATTTCACCATTTGGCGCATGTCATGCGCACGCGTAAAGGAGACTCTGTCGAACTTGTCAATGGTCAAGGCTGCCTAGCACAAGCTCATGTACAAAGTATCGAAAAAAATCGTGCTTTATTATTGGTCCACAATGTGATACAAGAGGAACCGCCTTCTTATTCACTTATCTTGGCTCAAGCCTTGCCTAAACCCAATCGACTGGATTTTATTTTGGAAAAAGGAACAGAATTAGGCGTCACTGCTTTTTGGCTTTTTCCGGGACAATTAAGTGCCAAGAAAGAATTTTATCCGCATCAATTAGAACGCGCGCAAGCGATCACTATTGCCGCCATGAAGCAATGTGGACGGCTGACCCTCCCTGAAGTCCATGTGTTGCCTGTATTAGAACAATGGAGTGAATGGCCCTCTTGTGCTTTTTTTGGTGATGTTCAACCGAGTGCTCCTCTATTTGAAGCAGCCTGGCAATCATCTGCCCAGAAAAATGCATACGCATTTTTCACGGGACCAGAAAGCGGTTTTTCTGCACAAGAAACCGAGATTCTAAAAAATCATGGTGTACAAGGCGTGAAGTTACATCCCTATATTTTACGCACTGAAACAGCCTCTTTAATGGCTTTAAGCTTGCTCAGTCATTGGATATCATCTTCATGTTTGTAGCGCAGGCTTTAGTCTGCGCCATAAAACACATTCTAGTTGAAACCATTTCCCCGTTGTGAAGGTAATGTGGAATGGTTCATTGCTCTAATAGACTTAGATTTGCTTCTTCTAGGTTTAGGCGGTGTAATAGGAGGTTCACTAGAAGATGTACCATTCAATAGCTGAGAAGATGCTTGACTCTCATCGTTTTGAGGAGAAGCAGGTTTCTCTGGGATAGATGGGACTTCAGCTCTCCTGATTGTCGGTGTACCAGAAGGCGTATTGAGGGGCGTTGCAGGAGGTGTATTCGCTATATAACGCTCATACTGCACTGCAGGAGGAGCAGTGATGCGATACTGAGCTTGTAACAATTTAACTAAAACTTCCTGCTTGAGACATACAGAATCTGATAAAAGCTGTTGGCTTTTTGCAGAGAGATTTGTCATGCGATCTAAGGGGAAATCACGTTTAAGAGCAATTGTTAAACCTTCTATCAAATTTGACACTTCTTGTTGCTCTGAACTTAAGATAGTTTCTAACAACTTGGTTATTTTCCCTGTATAGGGATCTTTTTCGCAAATAATATGAGCCTGATATTCTTCAGAATAAATATCTATTCTTTCATTCCCCGGATAATAAAGCTTAAAATTAGCAGCTTCTACACATTTGCGAATATAAGCATATAAGGCAACATCCCATTGATCAGCACTCAACTGATCGCCAAATCCCATCTTTTTAAAAGCATCTTGGAATTTCTCCATGAAAGGTTTCTCATCTATTGAAGGTATAAATGACTTCCATTCTTCGCTTCTTTGCAAAAAGATAAAAGGTTGAATATAAGCACTCACCAACTGAATAATAAAATCCTCTTCTAGAGAACGTTGCCGGCAATAAAGAAGGCGCACCTGCCGAAGAATTTCCTCAAATAAGGCTCTTCCCTTTAAAGGAAGATCTTTCAAAAGCTCATTGCCTTCGCTAGAACCAAACTCTCGTTCTATCTCTGATTCTAAAGTATAAGCGAGGTATTGCAATAGAGTGAGATCTTCTTGAAAAGCCGGATGAAAATAGAATTCATAAGCTTGTACATCAGGTTTTGCTTTTTTTAAGTCTTGAATAACGTTTTGTTGTAAATTACTCACTTGATGTTGAATAAATAACTCCAAAATGGTGGAAATAAGTGCAGGTGTAGGTGTAAGATGGAATGTGTTTTTTAGTTCTGCAATAACATAATCCATTAAGCTTATTTTAGTTTTACTATACTTGTGAATAGATTCCCGACATCTGCAGTACAATTTAATAATTGTTTTAACCGCTTCAAAGGGATCTTGTAGAGTCGGTTTTTCTTTTGCACACATGAACTCTAAAGTCGTCACAATGTAACGTTGCTCAATTTCTTGTCTACGGTGTGTAGGAACTAAAGAAAACAGAGCTTCTGCTTCCTTTCCCAGACCATTTTGCATGAATACTTCTATTAAAAATAAAGCAAGATGAGAATCTTGTGTTTTTTGCACCCACTCTCTTGCTTCTATTAAACGCTTCGCTTCTACCAAAGGAGATAACACGCTCTTTTGAAGAAAATCCGTAGACACTTGTGCTGTTAAAAGTTGGCACCACGCTAAACGTCTATTCAATGGAAAATGTGCAAGACAATCTAATCTCCATTTGTGATCTTCAAATAAAAGAATCGCATTCTCTAACAAGAAAGATTGCTTTTTGACATAAGCTTCTAACAAATCATCATATGCCCATCGCTGCTCAACTCCAATAAAATCTTTCATGAGTATAGCAAAAGCCTGAGGCCTAAAATACACCACAGCTTGACAGACTTGTTCTTGATCCCATTTTCCTGCAGAATTTTCTGACATTTGACATAATATTTCGAAAAACAACTGCGGATCTTGCTTTAAAGCACTCATTTTTAACTGATCAGCCAAAGAAATCTGCTCTCTTTTGAGATTTCCACTTAACGTTTCCAGATGCACCGTTAAAAGCGAAAGTTGATAAGTTTCAGCTATTCTCTTCAATTGATCTACTTTTTCAGCAGATTTTTTATCAAATTTCCCTTTTTCGAAAAAAGAAAGCACACAATCTAAAGTACTTTTAGTTAAAATAGAAGTAGGCGCTAAATAAGCAAGTTTAAGACTTCCATGAGTAAAAGGCACAAACTGAATGCGAAGATGTTGGAAAAGTCCTTGCGCCAATAAAATAATGTGCTTATCGACTTGATAAACTTTTTCACCAAATACAAAAGTCACATTTTCTGCTAAACAGGGTGAAGCATATCTTAAATGAGGATCTGGTGAAGCATATCTTACAGGAACATCAAATGTAGCCATATTTAAAATCTTTTATTTTTTATCTTTTATTTAAATGATTATTATTCAGCTAATAAAAGATTTTAAATTGAAGTGAATTAAAACACAACCCCTTTATACACAAGTGCTTTTTCAGGATCTAAGGTAATTAATTGTCCCTCTTTTAAGATACGACACGCTGCGTCCGCGCGCAATAAAATGGGTTTATTCAAATTGAGCGCCACTTTTTTCGCATATTTTTCAGAGATGACATCATTAATGTGATTTTGCAAAATCACTCCCGCTGCTTCTTGTATCAGAGGTAAATAGGAGTCATCACATTTGGCAATGACAAGTAATTGATTTTTTACAGAATAAGGCTCTTTGGTTTCCGGCGCCAACACAATGGTCGCATTCCCATGCACACGCGAACCATACCCCACGTGGCCTCTCACCAATACATCCCCAATACTTTCCACGAGCATCATATTCGTGGTGCCGGATACACCAAAAGGTGTTCCAGCGGTCACCACAACCAAATCGCCATACGAAACGAGTTGTTCTTTTAAAGCAAAGTCGCTCAGTTTTTTAAAAGCTTCATCAAAAGTGTGATAATTAGGAATATAAAACGGAATGACTCCCCAATTAAAAGCTAGTTGATGAAATGTTTGTTCTAAAGGAGTAAGGGCAACAATCGGCATTTTAGGTCTTAAGCGCGACAACAAACGGGCGGTGGATCCTCCTTGCGTAAGAGCAAAAATAGCCTTGGCATTAGAGCTATAGCCCGTTTTCACGGTCGCTAATGTTACGGCTGAAGGCACATCATGATAAACTAAAGGAGCATGCTGATCAAAAAAAGCACGATAGTTAAAGTCTGCTTCTGCCTCTTCTACAATACTTCGCATAACATTCACGGTTTCAATTGGATAACGCCCAATAGCTGTTTCTCCGGATAGCATCACAGCAGAGGTACTATCATAAATGGCATTGGCGACATCTGACGTTTCAGCGCGCGTAGGACGTGGATTATTGATCATGGACTCCAACATTTGCGTCGCCGTCACCACCGGCTTGCCCGCCAGGTAGCTTTTACGAATCATCATTTTTTGGAGACGCGGGACATGGCTGAGAGGCACTTCTACGCCCAAATCACCTCTCGCAATCATAATCCCATCTGCTGCTTGCACAATATTATCAAAATTTTGTACGCCTTCGCTATTTTCAATCTTGGCAATGACGAGCACTTCCGGTTTTTTCTCATCCGTTAACAATTTTTTGATGACCAATACATGTTCAGCCGAACGCACAAAAGACGCAGCAATCAAGTCGATATTATTTTGACAACCAAATTTGATATCTTCGATATCTTTGGGAGTCACCGCCGGCAAGTTGAGATGGGCGTTAGGAATGTTGACTCCTTTCCCTGAGCGAATATTCCCCCCATTATCAATTTCAACGATGACTTCATCGGCTTTTTTTTCCACGACATGCGAAGAAATATAGCCATCATCAAATAAAATGCGTGTGCCTACTTCGAGATCATCTAATATATTCACGGGATGTAAAAAAACTTTTGTTTCATCCCCTACTTCTTCTTGCTTAATCAAGCGCCATTTTTGACCGGGTTGAAGCGTGACTTGCCCCTCTTTTATTTTGCCCAAGCGGATTTCAGGACCCTTGGTATCCAGCATAATCGCTAAAGGTTTATTGAGACGTTTGCGTGCTTCTTTTAAGTTATTGATGGTTTTTAAGTGCTCTTCATGTGTGCCATGACTAAAATTAAGACGCGCCACATTCATACCCGCTTCCATCAATTCTATCATTTTTTCCAGAGTATTGACAGCAGGTCCCATGGTACAAATAATTTTCGTTTTAATCATCGTCATCACCTTGGTTAGAGCCTATGGGGTTTACGCGAAGCATTTGGAGCCCCCAAGCAACTTCGTTGCTAATATCAAAAAATAACGGTAACCTTTTTAGTAGTTGATCGAAGTATATTTAAAAAGACTGGTTTTATCTGTGCGGTAGCACTATCACTGCATTAGCCCAGACCGAGCGCGTTTAGCGCTCGTTCTGGGTAAATAATGCACAACCTATTGCACTGCGGTTAGCAGTGCTACAAGAGCGCCGAATAGTTGCACTGCTAACCGCAGTGCTAATCAAATGGCATTATTTACCCAGAACGAGCGCTAAACGCGCTCGGTCTGGGGCGTGTCTTAAAATGATAGCGCCCTAGATTCGGAATTCTTTTGCCCTCAGTTGAACTTTCGGTTTGAGGGCAATATTGGTTTAATATTGCCCTCAAACCGAAAGTTCAACTGAGGGCAAAATAATCTCGAAGCTAGGA
>JASBUW010000129.1 GCA_030147755.1 Parachlamydiaceae bacterium | reverse complement strand
CCCGGATGGAAAGGGAGGTCATGTCGCTTTTGTTCTACCTGCAAGGAATCGAACGAAACACGTATGGCACTTTTGGGGACAAGTGAAAAGAAAATTACCAACGGTGCCTGCAGCACACTTTCGGGCGAAACATCATCGATCCTCGAGTCCATCTATATTCGACTCTTGAGATAAGCAATTCTCGTTTGTTATTGGTGTAATTCCAATACGTGAATCGTTAGCAAAACTGCTTGGCTAACGTGTCTATACAATCTTTAATAGATTTGTATAGATTTTTAGGAGCGGTAGGTTGTTATCCAAACGCAAAATTTGTTTAGTAGTACTCCACGGATGATAGTCTAAGTTTTTGTCTAGAATCCAAGAACCAAAATCCATTTCATGTCCATCAGCTAATTTTAAATTTTCAAGAAAAAGAGAAGAAAAAAATGAATCAAGAGCGGTGCTAATGGAGTTTAAAGCAATTCCAAGAATACGATGAGGATAGCGTAAAGCGAGTTCAAAAGCTACATGGGCTCCATCTGAAAATCCTAATACAGACACTTGAGAAATACCCAGCGTATCTAATAAACTAATCATCGCATCCGCTTGCTCTTCATGCAATGGTCCAACAGATAAAGGAGTGCGTAAATAACCAGGTCGAGAAGGAGCTAAGATGGTAAATCCTTCTTTAAGTAAGGGGGAGCCAATAACAAGGCCTTGGTCATATCCACCTAAACCGCCATGTAAAACCAAGATTACGGGTCCTGAACCCTTTTTAACATATTCGATAGGTCCATGGGAGGTCATGGCAATTTGACTGCGTGACTCTAGCTGCTCCATTGTTTTGTTAAACCAATGCTGAAAGCGTTTATCAGTCTCTTCTTGACTTTCACTACACTCTGAAGAATGGTTTTCTCTATGATGTTGATAAGCTTGTATTGTGCTAGGGATGAGGCATAATTGAAGCAGAAAAAAATAAACCAGCATAAGCCATGTTTTCATGAAAAATCTCCCTGGAATCTAAATGAAGGTGAAGTTTAAAAATTAGGGAAATAACACAGAAAAATATTGATCACAAGGCGAAAATGAAATTTTAGATGAGTTCTGTTGCCACAGAATCGTAAAAAAGCAATCCACGTTTGGTTAACAGAATGCGTTCATTTTCGCGTTGTAAATAGCCTTCTTCCGTTAAACGTCGCAGCGTATGACAAGTAGTCGTATCGAGCGTTCCATATTGATCTTGAAAAGTTTTCAAACAAACACCTTCTCGTAAACGCAATTGAATGACAAAAAGTTCACGTAAATGTGCGTCTGGGTTAAGTTGCTCTTCAAAATCTATCGCTAATTGCCCTGCTTCTAATGCTTGACAATAGCGTCCTAAATGCGCCACATTGCGAAAACGTTTGCCTTCCCAATAACTGAAAGACGAAGGACCTAGCCCTAGAAAAGCACGTCCTGTCCAATAACCTGTGTTGTGTTGCGATTCATGGTGAGGTTTTGCAAATGCAGAAATTTCATATTGGCGTAATCCCAGGGCTTCCAACTGCGTGATCGCCATTTCGTACATCGCTAGGCTTGTTTCTTCGTCAGGCAACCACGGACGCAACTGCGTTTGATTTTTGAAAAATAAAGTGTGGGGTTCGATGGTCAGATTATAAAGCGAAAGATGAGAAATAGGCAAATAGCGCACTTGTTCAAGCGTCGATGACCAGTGCTGTAACGTTTGTTTGGGAAGATCGTACATGAGGTCGATCGAAATATTAGAAATTCCTGCTTGATTAACCGTGTGAATGGCCTCAATAGCTGTTTCAGGATGATGTAAACGTCCCAAAAGATGCAAAAGATCAGCATCAAGCGTTTGAATTCCTAGACTCACGCGATTGATACCTGCTGCGGCATAAGCACGCATGAGCTCCAACGTCACATTTTCGGGATTGACCTCTAGTGTGATTTCTGCTGCAGGATGAATAGAAGCACTTTGGTAAATCCATTCCAATAAAATGGCTAAACGTGAAGGACCAAAAAGAGAAGGCGTCCCTCCACCGAAATAGAGGGTCACGACTTGCTTATCTTGTAAGAAAGGTTGTAAAAGATTCCATTCTAAATGGAATCCTCTCAACAATTGATCCTTGGCCTTTTCTTGGTCAGGTAGAACATAAAAGTGGCAATAATCACATTTACGTGTACAAAAAGGAATGTGAAAATAGAGGCTAATAGAGTCAGAATTACCAGTCATTCGCATCAGGATCTATAATTCCACCTCTTCGCCAACGATTACGGTCGCTAAAATAAGATTCGTCCTCTTCTTCCTCTTCTTCTTCAGGCGCTTCTTCTTCATCCTCATCGCGTTCTTCTACCGTTTGTTCCACTTCAATTGCATCGGTTTCCATATCAAAGCCCGTGTCATTGCCGCCCATGGTTTCTCCCAAATCAATATCGGGAATGGTGGGCATTTCATTATAACCGGCACGACCGGGAACGCGTTTAGGTGTAATATATTCTTCTGCTTCTCCACTTTCTTTGAGAAATTGAAGACGTTCTTTTTCTTCCTCAATCTTGCCTTTGACTGCTAGGATTTCTTCCTTGTGCTTTTCCACATCTTTCTTAGGAACTAAGCCTAGTTTTAGCCATTGATCAAGATCATTGAGTTCCGTTTCTAGCTTTTTAAGTCTTTCACTTTTAATATGTTTCATGATGCATCCATGTTGAATTAAAATCTCGTCTCGCGACAACCTTTGTGCCAATTTTCAGGTTGATCAGCGATACTAGGGGGTTTAACAACTTTTTTTCAATACTTTTTAAATCAAAAATATGTCAATTAAAATAAAAGTCCGGATCGGAAAAAAATCACACGTACTTAAAATGATCTTTAAATTATCGTTCTACATGTATTTTAACATAGAATAAATTATCTTTTAAATGATAAATGTGATTGATTTTTAATTATTTTTTTAAATTAATTATTTATTTTTTTATAAATTAAGATTTGCAAAAAAGAGACTGACGTGCATAAATTCCGAGGGCTAAGCTCAGAAACAAGACTTCCGCAAGTAAGAACGCATAATAGTAGTTTTCTCCGCCGGAGCCAAAACCATAACTATGCAGTCCTGTTCCTAAAATATAATTAACGCCATACCAGGTAAAACTAATGGCAAGCAAGCCGGCGACGGAGCCAAAAGCAAGGCCAAAAGAACCGATGCGATGAAAACGATAAGCATGAATCCAAATTAAATAGAAGCAACTGGAGATGAAAGCCCACGCTTCTTTGGGATCCCAATCCCAAAAACGCCCCCAGCTTTCAGCTGCCCATATTCCGCCCAGAATAGTGCCGGTAATGAGCAGAAATGTTCCGACGTAAAGTGTTTGTAAAATCAAATGCACAAGCGTGTTCATTTGCGGTGTTTCTCGGCGATGAAATAAAAAAGATCCCAAATAAAAATGGCCTAAGATGGCTCCTAGAATAAAAACACCATAACTTCCCACCACCAAAAGAACATGAATCGTGAGCCAAAATTGTGAATCTAAAACAGCTTGTACTTGATCTAGACTTTGATTGAGATCGGTCACTTCCAAAACCACAAGGAGACCGATAGAAGTCAAACATGCTGCTAGCAAAACGGGAGGATAACGACGAAAAGAAGGGATCAGCAAACTCATGCAAGCAGCGATCCAAGGGACATAAATAACGGTTTCAAACATGTTGGAGACAGGTGGTCGATTCAAAATATAGCAACGCATTGCTAACAAACCCGTGTGGCAAAGAATGGCTAGCAGCATGATGCCGAAAGCGAGTCGATTTCCCCAGATCCATGAAAAATGAGAAGATAAAAGGAACAAACCTGCTCCTATAGTGTATAAAGCAATCAACAAAGGAATCCAGGGATAACTTACGTAGAGAGATTCTATTTTTAATTGAGTCAAAGTAGGATAATACAAAGATTTACCGTGCGCTTTTTGATGTATTTGTCCGGCCAAAGGTTGATAAGCTTGTTGTAAAGCGTATGTGAGATAATCATGTAAGTTTTTTTGTGTATTTAAAGTGGTGGAGTGCATGGCTTGATGCCATTCTAGATAAGCGTGGCGGATATTTTCAAAATCGCTATCAGAAAAAAGAGTAAAGTTTCCAATCGGTTTGAGGCTATTGGAAGGAGCATGATACACTTGAGTGAGAAGAGCTTTTAGGGGGAACCATTCTCCACTTAGATCACGACTAGGTAAAGCATGAAAGAGCGAACTAGCTTGGCGGAGGCGTTGCTTTAAGGGGTAATCACGTTCTAATAATTTTTCAATTTCTTTGGAAGGCAAGTTTTGTGCTTGAAGAAGAGTAAAACGTTGGCGAAAAGCTTGTTCGAGTGGAGGAAGTTCATCTATTAAACGTTGAATTTCTCTTACATGGAATAAGAGATTAAATTCAGCGTCTTCTTTTAAATGTGACAATTCTTGATAGCTGAAGCGATCTTGCTTAAGGGGTAATGCCAATAAACGTTTGGTTTCAGCAGAACCAATCCAAAACAAAGGGGAATGAAGGTAAGGTTGATGTCCTAAAGCATCTAAAGACCATAGCAAATTAAGAGCAGAAGAAGAGGAAGTATGAAAAGCGGAAAGGTCTTTTTTCTTAATTGTGGGTGCATGATAAATATCATATAACCATTGACGTGCATAGGCATCCGCAGGACGAAAACGTCCTTTATAAAGAACAGGAAATTCCTGTGCTGTGGCTATTAGAGGCCATAATCCCAGCAAAAATAATCTGATCCATTGTAAGTAAGTATGCATAACTGTTCATTATTCCAATTAAATAATAATTTAGGCATGATTGCATGCTGCTCGGATAGTATTATCATAAAGGAACCAAAAAACCAAGTTTTGAAGTCGCTTGTGCAGAGTTAACCCATTATAAGAATTTTTTCATCCCCTTGTACCTAAAATTTAACGCAGAGGCGCAAGATCTGAAATTTCAGATTTAAATTCAGAAAAGAGTTTGCTGGAAACTCATAATCGGTTAATTGAAAGATATGATTATTTAACACCTTTCCATCATTATAATTCTCCTTATAGACTAAAATTATCTGAATTGATCTCAAAAATGCCCGTAAATAACACTTAATTTTTAAGGTGTTGTCTTATTACGATAAGGACGTAGCCAAAATAAGAGAATGATTCCCATAAACACAAAAAGGGCTCCGGGATACGTCAACACATACTTCACTGGATCATAGTTGACCACTAATTGGATGCGCTTAATATCTTGGGAAGCCCCCGTGCTGATGCCAGCTAAATAGAAGCGATAACCGTCCCATGTTTCATAAACATGATTCATGCTTAATGTTTGCGCGAGCGCAGGCTTTTCTTTTTCTGTAATGAGCACATCACATTCGTAACTATAGGTTTGGTTAGAATGGGGATAAAGAATCTGTCTGGCTTGTCGCAAACGCATACGATAAGGCAATGCTTGTAATTCTGGCTGAAAACGAATTAAATAAGAACCTCCTAAAATTGGCCATTTTAATCCGGTGCTGTTAGCATCATAAGCGAGTGTCAAGATTTGCTTGTGTTGGCCTTGCTGCACTTCTACTATAATGCCCGGACAGTGCTCTTCCAGCTTTAGAGGAGGTTTCTCAGGTGAAATATAAGTGGTTAAAGGCGTTTCAAGCAATAAAGTTTGTTCGTATTCAACAGAGGGATTTTGTTCCTTCCAATAAGCTTCTA
Organism: Parachlamydiaceae bacterium; assembly: GCA_030147755.1. Classification (GTDB taxonomy): domain Bacteria; phylum Chlamydiota; class Chlamydiia; order Chlamydiales; family Parachlamydiaceae; genus JASBUW01. The sequence continues at coordinate 51,587 of JASBUW010000129.1, read as the reverse complement.
AAGCGGTGAATTGTTCGGATTCATTTTCTTGCCAAGGCATCAACGAGCGATAATCAATTCCATAAGCGCGTAAATAAGCTGATAATAAGCAAGCATGGTCTTGCAAAGATAAGAATTCAAATTTTTCTAAAGGCGGCAAATGATTGCTTAAAGAACAAATTTGCTGGGCTAATCCATTCAAAGGAAAGTTTTCTTGAGATTGAGCAGCTTGTTGCAACTCTTTTAAAAAGGGCCATCGATACTTTTGAAGAGTATCTAAAGGCGCTTCTCCCATTTTTTGTGAGACTTCTAATTGTGTCAATAGGTGGCGAATCCATTGACATGCGTGTTGGTCCTGCACATGAATTGTTTGCCAGTCCATTTGTTGCAAAACAGATTCTAAAAGGGGTGAAAGGGGATGAGTGGGAAGAAATAAAAAATGAGGATTTTGATGCCAAGCCATCAAAAATTCGACGAATGTGGAAGCAAAATCGACGTGTGCTTGCTGACAAGCTTTTTCAAAGAAAGTAAGGGGTGGAGCTAGTGGAGGGTTATGAACGAGGGCTGCTTGTAATTGCTGAGTGAGTAGATGCGCTTCGGCACGTTCCTTGTCTAATCGTCCTGTAGGAAATGAGGGGATAGGTAGAGATAGCTGTACGCTATAACCACTAAAACCTTGATCATAGGCATATAAAGAATTTAAACGTGAAGCCTCAATTTTTTCTTGATGCACACGTCCATGTCGATCAAAAGCGAAGAGATGCATGATTCCAGGTTCAGCTTCGATGAAATAAAGCGAAGGATAAGAACGCTCAAGATCGATTGTCCAACTTAACAAATCAGGTTTCACGTGAAGAGCGTTTTGCCCTTGTAAGGAGATGACAGCATGTTCTGTATAAGAACTTGTATGAGATTGCCATGTACCTTTGATGACTGGAGGCTCTTCTTGATTATCAGAAAGATCCAGAGAAATGGTCCATGTGCCTGCATCAAAATCAAAAGGGGCTTGAATGGCTTGTGCAAGGGGAATCTCTAATTTATTTTCCGGATTTATTTTTGAAATAAGGCGTAGTTTTAAATCGCTGAGATAAGCTTGTTGCGCAGCTTGTGCAACATGAGGAGTACGCAGAGCTAAAAATTGCCAAGGACCTCTTAAGGGGATGAGCGCGCCTTCTGGAAAAGGTTCGGCTGCGATCCATTCTTGAACAGGAAAGGGAGGAAAACCGCCTAAATAAGCTTTGGAGCCTTTGATCCAGGTTTCTCCTTGTTCTTTGACATGAGGAGCATACCCTAAGATTTTGCATTTCAATTCAGGAAAATCAGAAGGATAATAGACATTGCGCTGAAAAGACTTTAAAGGAATCAAACAAGTGGTGTGATCTTCTTTTCTTTCTAAAAATAAAGCGTGTGTATGAGGCAATAGAACATGTTGATTGCCGCTTCCTTCCCACACGGCAAGCTGTCCTTGTAGACCCCAATAGTTTTTGATTAGGGTGCCTGCGATGATCATTAAGAGTCCTAAATGTGTCATCAAAAAAGGCAGATGCCGCTTGCGGAAAGGCCATCGTCGCATGGCGGAAAAGAGAATATTAATAAAAAAGCAAGTAAGCAAAACAGCAAAAGCGGGATGCGCATATGTCCATCGCGCAGCGAGCAAGTGGGAGCCTGTTCTACTTTCTAGCACAGTGCCTAGCACAACAAAGCTTATTGCCAGCGCAATCAACAAAAGGGCAAAGTAAATGCCCCCTAAAAAATAGAATAAACGTTTGAGTAGAGTCATAGGAGACCGCATTATAAAGATTAGCGATCTTTGGAGCGATCATTTTTATGCAAAAAATGAATTTGGATAAATCCAATATATGGAAAATGCCGTATATGTTACAAACATAGCGTATAGTGAAAAAATAGCATCTGGTGGGTGATATTATACCATAATATGGGTAGATTTAATAGATTATGTTTAAAAGAAATATTTATTTTCAGCTTCAAGATGCTCTAACGGCGAGTCCTATTGTGCTATTAACAGGCGCGAGACAAACCGGTAAAACCACTTTAATGGAGAATGTAGCTCGAGAAGGCAACTATTCTTATGCAACGTTTGATGATTTAAGAATATTGGCTTCTGCAAAACAAGATCCTGTCGGATTTATTAATGATCTGAAAAAACCCGTCATTCTTGATGAAGTTCAACGAGTTCCTGAAATATTTTTACCTATTAAATATGATGTGGATAAACACCGTATTCCAGGTCGTTATGCTTTAACGGGATCGGCCAATCCTTTGTTGATTCCTAATTTGTCTGATTCTTTAGCAGGCCGCATGGAAATATTTAACTTATGGCCTTTATCCCAAGGTGAAATCGTAGGAGTTGAAGAAAAGTTTATTGAACGAATGTTTGCTGATACTTTGGAGCATTTTGATTGCGAACCATTAGATAAAGCAGCTCTTACCAAGATCTTAGTGCGTGGAGGATATCCGGCCATGCAGAGGTTTGAAAGTGGCATGCGCATGGACTCTTGGTGTAATTCTTATCTTACCACCATTTTGCAGAGAGATGTGCAAGATTTGGCAAGAGTAGAAGGATTAGCCCATTTGCCTAATCTCATGAGTTTATTAGCGTCTAGAGTATCCGGATTATTAAATGTAGCTGAACTTTCTAGAACAAGTGGCATCTCTATTTCAACTCTTCAGCGTTATTTGCAGTTACTTCAGATTCTGTTTTTGGTTATTTTAACACCTGCATGGAGCGTTAATTTAGGTAAACGATTAAGCAAATCCCCTAAAATTCATTTGGTGGATACAGGGTTATTAGCTTATTTAATAGGAGCAAATACAAGTCGCTTACATCGAGACACAAAATTGAATGGAGGTTTTTTAGAAAACTTCATCGTAGGGGAGTTATATAAACAAGCCACTTGGTCCAATTTACGTGTTAGAATATTTCATTATCGCACGCAGCAGGGAAACTTTGAAGTAGATATTGTTTTAGAAAATGCTGCAGGATTTATTGTAGGAATTGAAGTCAAAAGTAGTGAAACAATTCATGCGGGAGATTTCAAAGGATTAAAAAATCTCCAAGAAATAGCGGGCTCCAAATTTGTACGAGGAATTGTTTTGTATCCGGGTCCTCGTCTTCCTTTCGGAAAAGATTTATATGCGTTACCCATGAGTGCTTTATGGGCTAATTAATTGAAATAGAAAGGCGAATTTAAATTCGCCTCTCTATTAAAAGTGACTTAAGCCGCTTCTTCTAATTCTTCAACCTCTTCAAGAATCAGTCTATTTGTTTGTCCTGCAGGCTTGCCGGGAACTTGGGTGCCAATGGTAATATGAAAATCATGTCCTTTCAATTTAGAGGGAAGACCATAACTTTCTCGCAGTTGTTCCAATTCAGGAGCTACCACTGCAAGTAACCAAAGCTTTTTTACTTTGTTATCTTTATTCAATTTTATTGTGCGCAATTCTATGACTGTAAAGGTAAACTCCTGACCTAACTCCTTGATTTCCCATATTTCATTCAAAATTTGCTCATTCTCATACATCACGCTAATATGAGCTCCAATTCCTTTTTTACTTGTGTAGTGCCGGGGAGGAACAATTCTTCCTGGTGCGTCAATCAATGGTAGCGCTTCAGCAATGAAGTCATTCGCGACTTCAATGTATAAATACCCATTGTCTTTTTGCTTAAGGATCCCTTTTTGCTCAAATTGAATCACTTTTTCTATCACGTGGGGTTGATTCTCAATTTGATAATCTTGAAGAGCAAAAACAGGGGAAATTAGCGAAGTCGTCAGAATGACGATAACGAAAAACTTTTGGATAAAACTTGTCAACATAACAGCTCCTTATAAAGTTGAGTGAAGGTTTATCCTCTAGTAGATTACTGAAAATAAGAAAATTAATCAATTAAAAAACAAATTTAACTAAATTTAAAAAAAATTTGTGAATTTAATTGTTTATTAATTTATTTTTTAAAATTAAATTAATCCAAATAAAACAACTTGTTTATTTTATATTTATAAATAAATAGTATGATTTAGTTAAATTATATTAAACAACTGAGATTTTTGTTATGAATATATACGGTGATTTTGATTTTGTTCCTGATAGATGGATACAGCCTAAACACGAAAAAAAATGGCTGTTTTTTACGAGAACCTATCAAGCCTCTATTGAAGTTTATAATTTTAAAGGAACAGCAAAAACGCTGAGTTTGTTTGAGAAAAAACCGTCACAATCTAGATTTTCTAAATGGTTATGGGGTGTCAATCACGTGGCCGTGCCCATCAAAGGGAGAACGGAACCTTTATTTATTTCTGTTAGCCAATTAAGCAGTGCAACAGGAGTGAAGCGTGCGGTATTACGAGAAGTGAATCCTGCGGCTCTTGCTCAACTGATCCATGCTAATCACACCTATCGCTCTGCAAATGATAACGTACGAAAACTCATTGCAGTTGTTAACAAGCAAAAAAATTTAGATATCGTAGAAGGTTACAATCAACTTAATTCTCTCCTTAATCCTATGCGTTATTATAACCTTTCTCAATTAATGTTTGGCGAAGACGTAGAAGTGCTTAAAGAAGTAAAAGGTCAAAAAGTGCAAGGTGTGGAAGGAAATATTTTTCTCCTTCAGAAAATAAGTGAAAGCTCTTCTCTCAAACAATTGATAAGAAAAATTTCTCACAATCTTGAAGATAAAGTTTTAGCTAAAATTATTGATAATGAAACATTATTAAATGCTTTTGTAAAATTACCTGCAGATATTCAATCTAATTTATTGCGAATATTGAAAAATGAAAAAGATTTCCGTGTGATGGAAGAACTCCATCGCTTAACAAATGGGGTAAAAACGGCAAATCAAACTGTAGTTCCTTGGAAGGGAATTTTAGGAATTCCGGAGTTTTTAGCATTTTTTAAAGAGATTAATGCCATTCAATTCAAATCAGAAAGTTATGATTATATTCTCAATCATGAAGAGGCGCAGACATTCATGAAAGGGCAAACTAATCAGCAAAATGAGCGTTTCATTCAGCAACTGGAACAGGATCCTTCTTTTACTAAGCATTTTCTGACAAAATTGACTGAATGGAGTAAAAACGGAGCTTCTACACTTTTTGAAGTAGAATTATCAAAAGAGGCAGCATTTGATCAAAAATTGAAACAATTGGCCGCGCTGCTTCAACAAGAAGGAATATCTGCTGAAACCGGTTCTCAGGCTTTATTTTCTTTCTTATGCAATCCTGAAATGGATTTAACTGTTTTATTTTCTCTCCTAAAAATAGAAAAAACGGCCAAAACTAAAGTGAACATGAATGACTTTTTTCATGTCTTAAATGCGTCTTCACCTGTTCGAGCGGCAGTGATGGATCCTAGCTTTCTAAAATTATTAGAAAACGAAAAGATAAACGCGAACATGCTCTTACATGCTCTGAAAAAAGTAGACGATCACTGGAAGGCAGGCGCGTGTTATAAGAAAAAGAAAAAGGATAAACGTTACGGATTTGAAATTGATCGAAATAAACATTTCTTTATTCGGACTTATGCAATGGGGCGTGGAACATTTAAGAAAGCGGCTAAAGCGGTTTCTGATCTTTCAAATGTGATTGTGTTAAGTTTTAAAAAACCCAAATGTAATCCTTATGCTAACCCACCTCAAGAAGAATTAAAAACTGAGGAAAGAATCTTAAATCTTAAACTTCAGAATGTGATGCCTCCTTTTATTGCAACACGTGTGGGTTATGAAAAATGTTTAGCTGTTCAACAAGAAATGACAGGAGATGGGGAGAAATTAATCAAAGGGCCTCCTCGTCAAATTCTTTACGCTCTCACAGATGTAGTAAAAGGGTTGATTGCTTTACATGGTACGAGAAGATTTCATTCGGATTTTAAACCTGGTAATTTTCTTTTTAAAGGCGATCTCACTAGTCAAACCACTCCTGTTGTAGGCTACTTACATGATTTTGGCCTTGTTGCGCGTATTGGTGATTATCAAACTAGTGGAAGCCCTGCGTACATACCTCCTGAGCGGGAAGGATCAGCTAAATCAGATGCTTTTGCTTTAGGAGTATCTTTGGTGTATCTATTATTAGGGATATATTCTTTTGATGAGAGAACAGTTTTTAGCAGCTTATCTCAAGCGAGATTAGACCAGTTCATTCAGCAGCAGTTCAATAATTTTGATGACAGCTCATTTTCTACAGAAGAAAAGAATATCAGAAGCGATCTTATAGATTTGACAAAGCAATTATTAAAGTTAAGGGTTGATGAACGTCTTTCTTGTGTGGAGGCTTTAAACAAGCTGGAAGCATTGAAAAAGAAATATCCTTTTCCCGTAGCAGCAGCGATAACAGTATAAATTCACGGTATGGGTAATTCATCAATGAGTTCAAAGCTTTGAGCGAATGCTACGATCTCTGCGCGATGTTGATTGACTAACTCGATCGGACCTTGCGCTTTAATCGTATAATCTGCGCGTTTTACTCGATCTAACGTATGTTTCTCTAAGCTGAGTTGTCTTTCATAAACTGCTGCTAATTGCATACTCCATCCTAATACTTTGGAGGCTTGTCCTTGGATGAATCCTTGTCCTTCAAAGAAAAGTCCACTGAATCCTCCACGAGTTTCAGGTTGGATCCTTGTGGCTAAAGCATCGAGTTCGTCAAATTGTGTTTTCCACCGTGCTATTTGCGCTTGAGGGGGAATGCGTGGATAAGCTTCTCCAATAGGAAAAGTATGAATGGTGAGACGTATGGTTTGCTCTCCTTGCGGAATGTAAAACGTACAGATGGCTTTTGTTGTATCTGTAATAGATTCTGTCGAATTAGGATCTTGACGTTGCCAGGTAAAAGGAACATTTGCGCGGTAGAGCAAAGGGCGTGCGAGAGAGATTCCATCATCGCGTCCCGCAAATTGTTGCCAATGAGGAATGGGATTAGGGGGAGTTGATTGGCAACCTATCAATAAGTACAACAAGATAATCAGAATACGCGAAGCGTTTGGAGGGCGAAAGGTCTTTTTTGCTTTCCTATAAAGCGACTTTATCTGGTCCATTTCAAAAAAGCGAAAGAGGACTTTCGCCCTCCAAACGCTTCGCGTATCTTTAAGTTTTCTTTTTTGCATTTGTCATCATCAATTTATGCTTTTCAAATATCGTTTGCTACGTTAAATCTAAGGTTTTAGCAGATCGGATAGAGGAGCTCACACAAATGGTCAAAGATTATCCTCCAGAAGGGCATATTGTCAATCTTGCCTTTTTAGAAAATCTCTATCAACACTATCAGCAACAACCTTCTAATGTCAGTCCTCATTGGCAGCAATTTTTTCAAGATATTGAAAAACAACTTGTTGGAGCTCCCGCTCTTTCTTCTGCCTTGTCAATAGGATCGCAAGAATATCGCATCGCGCAACTCATTGAGGCTTACCGTCGCTACGGGCATTATTTGGCAGCGATTAATCCTATTGCGGTTGAAGCTTCTGTCGAGCCTCAACATCTCAATTTAGAAATCTTAGGTTTTAAACCGGAAGAAAAACAACAACTTTTTCCCACCTTGGGTGTTTTGCCAAAAGCAGAAGCTTCTCTGGATGAAATTTTAGAAGCGTTAAAACAACGCTATTGTCGTTCCATTGGATTTGAGTTTGCTAACTTAAATAACTTAGCTTTAGAACAATGGTTACAGCAACAAATTGAATCGGATCGTTTTACGCGTCCTTTGGCTGCAGATGAAAAACGGTTGATTCTAAAAATGCTTGATCAAGCAGAACTACTGGAAAATTTTTTGCATACCAAGCATACAGGAAAAAAACGCTTTTCGCTTGAAGGCGCTGTCAGTCTCATTCCTATGTTGACGCTTTTGATTGCACAAGCAGCGCGAGAAGGTGTAGAGGAAATCTTTATCGGTATGTCTCATCGGGGACGTTTAAATGTGCTGGCCAATGTATTAAATAAATCCTTTGAAAATATTCTGAGAGATTTTGATGAAGAATATGTTCCCTTTCATTTAGAAGGGATGGGAGATATTCGTTATCATAAGGGACATGCCAATGAAAATGTCACGACTCTTTATGGGCAAAAGATTAAATTGACGATGGCCCCTAATCCAAGTCATTTGGAAACAATTGATCCCGTCATCGAAGGGCAAACGCGTGCCAAGCAATTTTTAGTAGGAGATGAACAAGAAAGAAAACACATCCTTCCTTTGCTCATGCATGGCGATGCTGCTTTAGCGGGACAAGGCGTGGTCTATGAAACGCTGCAGCTGAGTCAATTGCCCGGTTATGAAACAGGAGGAACGATTCATATTGCCGTCAATAATCAAGTGGGTTTTACGACGTCGCCTCAAGAAGGGCGCTCCACACCCTATTGTACAGATATTGCACGCACATTTGGAATTCCTGTTTTGCATGTGAATGGAGATGATCCTGAAAATTGCGTGCGTGTGGCTTTGTTTGCGTTTGAAATACGACAACGTTTTCATTGCGATGTCTTTATCGATTTTAACTGCTACCGTAAATATGGACATAATGAAGGGGATGAGCCTGCCTTTACGCAGCCTTTAGAGTATCAATTGATTCGTAAGAAAACGCCTGTCAATAGCTTATACCGTGACCAACTCATTCAAGAAGGGATCATTGAACAAGACGTAGCGCTCGCTCACGAAGAACAAATTCGGAAGGATTTGCAAGAAGCCTATACCAAAACACAGCAAGCGCCTGAGCAAAAAAGTCCAACCCTTCAAGAAACATTTGATCCCTTTCGTCCTGTTGAAACGCGAGTGGAACTGCCACTTCTTCAACAGGTTGCCGAGCGTTTTAGCATCATCCCTGCGGATTTTCATCCGCATCCTAAATTAGCTAATTTGTTTAAAGAGCGTTTACAAGCTGTGCAACAAGATAAACCCTTAGATTGGGGATTAGCTGAGTTTTTAGCCTATGCTACACTGGTGTGGGAAGGAATTTCTGTGCGATTAGCCGGTCAGGATAGTGGACGAGGAACATTCAGTCATCGGCATGCTTTGTGGACAGATCAAGAAAATCGAACAACATATATGCCTTTAGCTCATCTCAAAGAAGGACAAGGACGATTTGAAGTGATCAATTCTCTTTTATCAGAAGTTGCCGCTTTAGGATTTGAGTATGGATATAGCACCGTGTGTCGTAAAGGGTTGACGATTTGGGAGGCACAGTTTGGGGATTTTGTGAATTCCGCTCAAGTGATCATCGATCAATACTTGGCAAGCGGAGAACAAAAGTGGGGACAGTGCTCTAATTTAGTGCTTTTTTTACCGCATGGATTTGAAGGACAAGGTCCTGAACATTCTTCTGCCCGTTTAGAGCGCTTTTTAGCTTTGGCGGGACATGAAAATTTGGTCATTGTCAATCCGACGGTTCCTGCGCAGTTGTTTCATCTCTTGCGTCGTCAAGTCAAGCAACCATGGATGAAACCTCTGGTTGTGTTTACGCCAAAAGGATTATTACGGCATCAAGCGTGCATAAGCCGTTTGGCTGATTTAACGGAAGGACAATTTTATCCCATTTTAAATGATCCTAGCCATCCTACACAAGTGCGCCGTGTTGTTTTATGTAGTGGACGCATTTATTATGATTTAGAGGCATATCGTCAGAAAGAACAGCGTCTAGAAATTGCGCTTGTGCGTATTGAACAGCTTTATCCTTTAGATAAAGAGCGCTTGCAGAAAATTTTGGCAAATTATAAAGAAGCTCAAGATTATGTATGGGCACAAGATGAGCCCCAAAATATGGGCGCTTGGCCTTTTATCTCAGCTCATTTACCTTCTCTTTTACCTTCGCATAAACCTCTTTCTTTTGCAGGGCGGGAATCCAGTGCAACACCCGCCACAGGTTTTTATGCACAACATAAACAAGAACATGCGCATATTTTACAGCAGGTGTTCCAACTATGAAAAATGATATTAAAGTTCCTTCTTTGGGTGAATCCATTTCAGAAGCAACCGTAGGACAAATTTTAGCGCCTACGGGATCGATTGTGAAAGCTGATGCAGAAATAGTGGAATTAGAGACAGACAAAGTCAATCAGGTGCTGTATGCTCCACAAGCAGGGCGCTTGACGTTATCTGTTCAACCGGGTGATACAGTAAAAATTGGACAAATCATTGGAAATGTTGAATCTGTGGCTGCGGCTGATATGCCTGCTGTCAAAGAAGAGGCAAAACCCGTCTCACAACCACAATCAGCGCCTGCTCCTGAGCCTGCTCCTCAAAAAACAGAAACGGCAAAAGTCTCTGTTCCTATGCAAGAACAAGCTTTACGTTACACGAAAGAAAACTTTTTAACTGATTTGCATACAGCTCCTGCTCCTGCTTCAACTCCTATTGAAAAGACCCCTGTCCAAGAAACCAAATCACGCGAAACGCGTCGTCCTATGTCTAAAATCCGCAAAGTGATTGCGAAGCGTTTAGTCGAAGCACAGCAAACGACAGCGATGTTGACGACGTTTAATGAGATTGATTTGACAGAAGTGATTCAATTACGCGAGAAGTACAAAGAAACTTTTACCAAAAAATATGGCTGTAAACTAGGGTTTATGTCCTTTTTTGTGAAAGCTACCGTGTCGGCGTTACAAGCGCTGCCGGATATCAATTCTTATTTAGATGGGGAAGAAGTGGTGCATCGCGAATATTATGACATTGGCGTTGCCGTCGGAACCGATAAAGGCGTCATTGTTCCGGTCATTCGCGATTGTGATCGCTTAAGTTATGCAGATATTGAGCGTAGTTTAGAAAACTATGCTAAGAAAGCACGAGAAGGAAGTTTAGCGGTGACAGATCTGCAAGGAGCCGGTTTTACGATTACGAATGGCGGGACGTATGGTTCTTTGTTATCTACGCCTATTTTAGTTCCGCCCCAATGTGGCATTCTAGGGATGCACAAAATTGAAAAACGTCCAGTGGCCATCAACGACCAAGTGGTGATCCGTCCTATGATGTATGTGGCTTTGAGTTATGATCATCGTTTGGTTGATGGCAAAGAAGCGGTGACGTTTCTTGTGCATCTCAAAAACATGTTGGAAGATCCTTCTCGTTTATTATTAGAAGTGTGAGGAATACACAATGGCTGAAACTTATGACATAGCTGTAATTGGAGCAGGCCCTGGGGGATATATCGCAGCCATTCGTGCTGCCCAATTGGGATTCAAAACCGTATGTATCGATAAACGAGCCACCTTAGGAGGAACTTGCCTCAATGTGGGTTGCATTCCTTCGAAGGCGCTTTTACAATCGACAGAGATGCTAGCGCATTTGCAACGGGAAGGAAAGGAACATGGGTTAGAGTATACCGATTTAAAAGTAAATTTTTCCACACTGATGGAACGCAAAAAGAAAATTGTGAGCGGTTTAGTAGAAGGCATCGCAGGACTTTTGAAACGCCATGCCATTACGGTCATTCAAGGAGAAGCAGAATTTGTCGATGATCACCATCTTTTGGTTAAGCAAGCGAATGGTGAACAAAAAACCATTGAAGCGACTTACATTTTGATCGCGTCCGGTTCAGAACCCATTGCATTACCAGATTTGCCTTTTGATGAGAAACAAATTGTATCTTCCACAGGAGCTTTAAGCTTAGCGCGTATTCCTGAACGATTGCTCGTAGTAGGCGGGGGAGTCATTGGAGTCGAATTGGCTTCTGTTTATCAGCGCTTGGGAGCGCAAGTCACGATCGTCGAGATGCTGGACCATATTTGTCCGGCAATGGATGCTGCTCTTTCTAAGCAACTCTTACAAAGCCTAAAAAAACAAGGCATAGAATTTTGGTTGTCCAGTCGTGTCGTCACCGCTGTTGTGCAGCCGGAAGAAGTCATTGTCACGATTGATCAACAAGGTACGCTGCAGAATAAAAGTGTGCAAACTGTCTTGGTGGCAGTGGGACGAAAGCCTCATACAGCAGGATTACATTTAGAACGCATAGGTGTTCAAACAACTAAACAAGGGTTTATTCCGGTAGACGAGATGTTTCGTACCGCACAACCCCATATTTTTGCCATAGGGGACGTGATTGAGGGCGTGATGTTGGCGCATCGCGCTTCAGCGGAAGGAATCGCGGTGGTAGAGGCGTTGAAAGGTCAAACAACGGCTGTCAATTATTTGAGCATTCCCAATGTGATTTATACTTATCCTGAAGTCGCTTCTGTGGGTTTATCAGAGCAAGAAGCTTTGCAAGCCAGTCTTTCGATCCAAACAGGTATCAGCTATTTTAGAGGAAATTCACGCGCACGTTGCAGTGGAGAAACCGAAGGATTTGTCAAAATCATAAGGGATCAAGCATCAGGTCGCATGCTGGGGATGCATATTGTGGGACCACATGCGTCAGAATTGATAGCAGAAGGGATGCTGGCCATTCAAAAGCAAGCAACCGTCGAAGATTTAGCGAATGCGGCGCAAGCACATCCTACTTTGAGTGAAGCCATTAAAGAAGCAGCTTTGGATGCTTTGGGAAGGCCCTTGCATCATTAAAATGGAAAAGACAAAAACGACAAACGGCAATAACGACAAAAACGACCTTAAGGACAAACGGCAAAAGAACTAAATCATGGTTGTCGTTTGTCCTTAAGGTCTTTTTTGTCGTTATCGTCGTTTGTCGTTTTTGTCTTTTCTGTTGAGCGTGTTCGAAATTCTTTATCTTTCAGATGATTTATCTTTGCCAGAAGCAGTCTTTTCTAACACTGAAGCTTTTGAAATTTGCAATGTTTCTAGGCCTTTGGAAAGCACATCTTCTTCTGCAGGTTGCTTACCTTTGCTAGATGCAACCTCTTCTTTTTTGACTGGACGAACAGATCCTAAAACTTTAGCTGCTACAATCTTTATTTTAAGGCTTATAGATTCCTCCGTTCCACTTTCTTGATACATACGAAAGGCCCAATAATCGAATGCGATAAAAGCATCTTCAAAATTCTTTTGTGTTTTGAATTGTTTTTTTACGCACTCTTTTACGGAATCAGAAACATTATTATCCTGTTTCACGTGTAATCTCTCAAGATTTTGAGCGTTTTGCTTTGGAACTATTGTTGGCCCCTCATCCATAAGATAAGCGCGCAGTTTTGCATCAATTGCACCTTCAATTTCTAAACCTTGCTCTAGTGAAAATTTGAGAGTGGCTTGAAACTTAATTGGAGCTTTTATTTCTGCTGCTTTTGATTGTATAAAATTAAAAGTTTTTGAAGATAATTCTTTAACAATAAAAAATGCAACTTTAGCATTCTCCGGTTCTAATTGGAAACGTGGTATGATTTGGTTTTCAGGATGAGTAATCATGTAGCTAAAGGTACAAGTCGGAATAGTAGAAGACATTTAGGTTTCTCCTTATATTTAAAGATATTTATAAAATTATCATTGAACGTAAAATGTATATTTTTACTTAGGACGTGAATGCTTACGCGTGACTGATTGCATGACAAGCATAAGTTCACTATGTACATAGACTGTTTGCCATTTGTGCGGTAGCACTATAACTGCATTAGCCCAGACCGAGCGCGTTTAGCGCTCGTTCTGGGATTTAACGCACAATATATTGCACTGCGGTTAGCCATACTATTACACACATCTTTTTCTTGACGAAAATATGTAGCGTAGACTTTAGTCTGCGCTCATTTCCACGGTCTTTAGCCCATATGCATTAAGCTAAGGCAAATGATTTGTATATAGTGATTTATTCACTAAACGTTTTGTGGTTATTCCCCGGAGGGGAAAAAGAGGGTAGCCCCGGATTTCAATCCGGGAATAAAGTCAAATACATATTGCGCCCCGGAAGGGTCGCAAGAGAGCGTCGCATTTCTTGCGGCCCTACCGGGACGCGATGTGTGTTGGATCCAACCCCGGATTGAAATCCGGGGCTACCCTCTTTTTCCCCTCCGGGGAATAACCACAAAACATTTAGTGAATAAATCACTATATACAAATCATTTGCGTTAGCTTAATGCATATGGGCTAAAGACCGTGGAAATGAGCGCAGACTAAAGTCTATGCTACATATTTTCGTCAAGAAAAAGATGTGGGTACAAGTATGGCTAACCGCAGTGCTCATGAAATGGCTTTTTTCCTAGAACGAGCGCTAAACGCGCTCGGTCTGGGCTAATGCAGTTAGAGTGCTACCGCACAAATGGCAAACAGTCTATGTATATAGTGAACCTATACGCATGACAATCTTTGGATCCACCTAACAATCATTGTAATTGATCACGCTATAAACGCTTCTTAGCATGCATGACCAATTACAAAATTTATTTTAATAATTGTGAGATGTTCCACATCCACATGAAGAACGCACATTAGGATTAGAAATTTTAAATCCTGAACCACGCAATCCTTCGACATAATCAATTTCAGATCCGAGTAAACGGGGAACCATCGCTTTCTTCACATGAATTTCGATGCCATGGGATTCGAAAATTTGATCGTCTGCATCTGATTTTTCTGAGAAGTCGAGGACATATTCAAAGCCATTGCAGCCTGCCATTTCTTCAGAGAAGCGCATACCCCAGCCTTGTTTGCCTTCATCGGACAAGATTTCTAAAAACTTAGAAGCACCGCGTGGTGTAATGCGAATAGATGATAGATCGATTTCTTCTTCTAATAAAGCATTGAGACGACGCGTTAATTCATCAATTTGCTCTTCTGTTTTACCATGCGACATCATGCCGGCTTCTAATGTTTCCCAAACGGCTGCATGACAGCCTACACAATGCAAACCTGCATTGGTAATTTCTTGAGAAAGACGTTGCGCTTTGTAAGGGAACATACCCAAAATTTCTTCAATCGTCATTTGACGTGTAATTTTTTTGGCCTTCTTGGAAGAGCAGCAAGAAGAATTTTCTTGGTTTTCTTCGCGTTTAGGCTGTGAACAGCAAGAAGAACTTTCTTGTTTCTCTTCACGTTTAGGCTGTGAACAGCAAGAAGAACGTGTGTTTTCAGGTTCTTCTTGAGGTTTCTTATGGGGTGAACAACAAGACATAATTTTTCCTTGGGCTTAAGAGATTCATCAAATAAATGAGTTTACTTCAATTCAGTATTAAAAAGAAACGCGTACACGTCCTTTTTGGATCCGACATTGACAAGCTAAACGCTCATGGCAAGTCCCTTCTCCCAAGAAGTCTTCTTCTTCTTTCGTAGGGGGAGAGAGATTCTCTTTGCCTTCTTTGATTTCAATGACGCATGTTCCACAAACACCTTCTGTGCAAGCAAAAGGAACACCCGCTTCTTCACAAACTTCGGCAATGGGAGAATCATCGGGTAATTCCACTTCTTCTTCATTGTGGTCAAATGCTAAAGTCGCCATAAATTAAAAACTCCTAAAAGATATAAACTGCTGATTAATAATCAGATTTAGATGAATTATAATCAGGGTTTTTTATAAAATCAAGTCTTTTAATCCACAAATAAATGTTGAAGTTGACTCCAGTTAGTTAAAATGAGGTGAGAGAAATTTTCACTCTTTGTCTTTTTTCACCGCTACGACGTCCTTCACTTCCTGTGCTTCCTGCATATCTGCGGAAGCTTCTACTCCTTCTCGATCTTCTAAATCTTCTTGTATTTCTTGTTTTTGCTCGACAAAAACATGCTGCAATTGTTGCCAGTGATGCAAGACGATGCTCCATAAAGGGCGTCTGTGAAGATGAGAGTACCAACTTGCACGACTGACTTTTTCATCAAGATGCTTAGCTAACCAATCTGCTTTTTCATCTTTGGTCGTTAAGTGAGCAAGTTTCTCCATCACTTGAACGGGAACATGATTTAATTGAGTATTTAAATCTTTGACCATCTGAATAAGACCCGGAGGAATTGAAGGAGCATTTTTTGGCTGCAACTTAAACCTAAAAGCTTGGCCTGGCACGTCTTTCTCTGCATAGGCAGAGAAAATAAGCTCAATTTTATACAATTTTTGATGCTCCACTTGAGGATTGGTTGTTGCATCTTGAGTAAAAGACGTATCTTTAAGTTCGTAAATTTCTCCTTGAGCATTCAGTTGAAGTTCGAACTTATAGAGAGCAAAATCGCTTATACACCATAGATAGCGACGAACTTCTGCCTTTGCTAATTCGCCAATAATCATCTGCATATTTCGCTTAAGAATCTGTGCAGGCTGTTGCGGGTTTTGTTCTACTTCTTGAACCTCTTTTGGAGCCTCTATTTCTTCAACATCATCAAAAATTTCTAATTCATTGCCTTCTAAAAGTTTTTTGGCAAAATGACGTAAAGCCACATAAGTCACTAAATTGATGATAGGCAGGCATAATAAAATACCCGCGACAATGTGCTTCACTCGTTCTACTAAAGTGATGGTGGCTGCTTCAAATGCAGTTAAATGATCATGTGGCCGAATGGCAAGTTTTATATTCCTAATTCCTTGGTGATAAAGAGCGGGAATAAGCTTCCACGCATCTTGTTGAGGAATGTGTTGAAATTGAAGATAAGGAGAAATCATAAATAAAACCTTTTTATTAACTAATTTGTTATGACAAATAGGTGGTAATCATAAATAATTAACTAATTTAATACAATATTAATAATTAAATATTTATAAATGGTTATTGAATTTTTAATTGCTGCCATTTTGATAAGAGTAAGTTTTTATTCTATGGTGAGCTCTCCAAACTAAATAACAACCTAGAAGCACAAAAGGAATGCTGAGGAGTTGTCCCATTTGCAAGAAAGAAGGGTCGAGAATCGAATCTTGGGTAGCTTTCCAAAATTCTAAAATGAAGCGGCTCCCAAAAATAAAGATAAAGAGTAAGCCTACAAAAGCACCCGGTTGTTTATCATAGTAATGCTTTTTCCAAAGGGTCCATAGGATGAAAAAACTGATGAGGTAAGCTCCCGCTTCGTAAAGCTGCACGGGATGCCTCGCAATGGGAAGTGAGCCATCTGCCGGATGACCAAACACAACGCCCCAAGGTAAGGTCGTGGGGGTTCCCAAAATCTCTTGGTTCATAAAATTGCCCAAGCGAATAAAGCAAGCTGTTAACGCGCTTGGAATGGCTGCATAATCGAGAAGACGCAAAAAAGTGAGCTCAGGATACCATTTGCGTATATAGCGTTGATATAAATATAAGGAAATCATGACGCCTGCCACCCCTCCGTGACTGGCGAGTCCTCCGTGCCACACTTGAAAAATTTCTAAAGGATGCGCGCGAAAATAGGGCCAATCGTAAAAAAAGACAGCGCCTAAACGGGCTCCTACGACAGTTCCGATGACCACAAACCAGCATAGACGGTCTGCTAAGAAATAAGCCGTTTGTTTAGCCGAAGCTAAACTTTTTCCAAATATGTCTTGTAATTCTTCTCGAGAGACTGAGGACTGTTTTAAGAAGCGGTTGAGTCCTTCTAAAATTTTATTTTGTAACTCCGGTGTGCTGGTAAAGGGCTTATGCTGCAGTTGTTGGCGCGTCATGGGATCCAAAAAGCTGATGAGTTGTGCCACAATCGGAGAAGATGAAGTGCGCAAAACGCTAGTGAAATGTGACCAATTGAGAATGTCGGGTGCAGCTAGACGGCGCGTTTGGGTTAAGAAGCGTGCGAGAATGGGATTAATGATAAAATAGCCGAGAATAAAACCGGTGGCAAATAAAATCCCGTACCACACGACAGCACGGCCTAGAAAAGGGATCGTGAAAGCTTCAGCAGAAGGATCCCAATATAGCGAAGCTAACCAATCGATATATGCCATGAGATGGATCTCCTTTTCAAAATCCCAAAAAAAAGCCCTATCTTCTATGACAAAGATAGGGCGGGATCGGAGTAGAGGGATTCGAACCCCCGACCTACTGCTCCCAAAGCAGCCGCGCTAGCCAAGCTGCGCTATACTCCGATGACTCAAAAGAGAACAGCAAGTTATCATATGGACGAATTTTTAGACAAACAAAAAATATAGAGAATTCAAAAGGAGGGGACTATAAATTTGAACATCTACTCTAATAAGGCTTTACCTATTTTTGTAGACGTCTTTTCTACCATTTACATCCAAGATCACGATCACCAATCTATCATCGAAGATCTTATAGATAATGCGATAATTGCCATAGCGAATTTGATACAATTCCTTTCCGGATAGTTTGATTGATCCATATGGTCTAGGATTATCAGCTAAGCTTTCTATTTTTTCTTTAATAGATTTTGCATCTCTTTTAGGAATTTTTTCTAATGCTTTATCTAAGTCGATGTCATATTCAACTTTATAGTTCATCCCATCCTACTTTTTTCATCATCTCTTCATGGGAAATTGTTTTGCTTCCCTTAGCTACATGCTGTGCCCAAGCTTGTTCGGCTGCTTCAGCATCTTCTTGCAATTCTAAGGCTTCAAGTTTTTCTAAAATTGCTTGAGTTGCGAGTTCGCGTACACTGATCCCTAATTTAATGGCTTGCATTTTTAGATGCTTACGTGCGTCTGATGGAAATTCGAAATTTAGGCGACTGGGTGTTTGTTTTTGTTGTCTCATCACTTACTCCCTATTTCTTTTTTTTATATTACCACAAATTAACATTTGCAGTAAATTTCAATAGTTGTACATCAGAGAATGTTTGATTAGAAAATTAATAAATAATTAACAATTGCTTTAATTGATCTTAACATTAATTATCCAAAATGTAATCTAGTGTGCATTTTAAATTCATACTAGATGATGCAAAAGTTGTTGCTTTAACACTGAATAGATCATTTACTATAATTTAGATATTAAAGAGGAATATTATGGAATGTGCACTAAAAGGACCTGCCCTGCCGGCGCGTCAAGAATTGTTACAAGTATCGCCTGAAGAACTAGCAAATGGACAAATTACGCTTTTTCAAGGGAGAGAAGGCGCAATTGGCGCTGTTAGTTTAGCAATTTTTCAAGACTATCCTTATTCTCGTTTAAATCCTAACAATTGGCTAAAGCCTGTTATAGCGGTTCGTGTACAAGATTCAACAGGAGAAGAGCAGACGTGCTGGGCTTATCAAGCAGACTTACAAGAAGTCTCTTTCAAAGTATTTAATATAACCAACGAATCGATAGAGATAGATGCACATGATGCGACACACGCAGTCGTGGAAGCGAGAAAACAATTAGTAGAGGCTCGGCTTGATTCAGCAAATCTCGATAGATTACTAAGCGGAAAAATTCCTCTGGATAAGAGTGAAATCGTTCAGAAATATTTTGAACCTATTCTTCAAGATATCCATGCAAATGCGGTTCCTTTGACGAAATCATCTAGAGAATTATTCATTAATTCCTTTGTGGAAAAATTGAGAAGTCTTCCGGCAGATCAACGTCTTGTTTTTTTACATCAATGTAAACAATGTAAGGTTGATCCTGAAGCAGGGAATAAAATAGGTAACTGTTTAGTTGAACAAATGAACATGACGATTCAACTGAGAACGGGATGGGATAAGTTGGTGTGGAATAGGGATATTCCCAATAACCAAACGATTTTTGGAAAGCTTCTAAAAGAAGTTCGTCAAGCGACGGATAGTCCTGCTCTACAAACTTTGCTGATCCATCATGCTTATCAACTAGATTGGGTGATGGCTGACAATGGCCATGTACGTAAAACTCTCCAAGAAAAAGGCAATTTTGCGGCTCTTGCCGATAAGCTTGAGCAAGCGGCTCAACATAAAAATATGGATAGTCGTGAACTGACGCAATTGTACCTTCAAGAGGTGGAAAACTTTGGAGAAAAATTATCTGGTTATCCTATTTCTCTAGTCGTGAGACCACAAGATAAAGCAGATTTATTAAAGTTTTTTGCCAAAAAAATAGAGCAACTTCCAAAAGAAGGTGTTCAAACATTTTTAGAAGAGTTTAGAGGCTCAAGAGCTCAACGTAGTGTTTCGCATGTATTAGAAAAATTAAACAATTCAAATTTGGATGAAGTAGAAAAGAGAAAATATGAAGCATTGAAAGCTAAATTGAATCAACGAAATGCCTTTCATCTGGACTGGTGTGCTCATGTAGATGAACAATGTGGACCTAATGCTTTGGTGTATAATCTTGTTATACATAAAATGATGGCAAGTGACTATGATCTCATTCAAGATAAAGAAGAAGTAAAAGCTAAAATTAATCAAGACATTGAGCATTTTAAAGGTCTCACGAGCCATTTTACCGCTGAAACTATAAAAAATTTTAGAATACTCAGTCCTTTAAGTATTGAGCGATTTGCTAAGGAACTTGAATCTGTCAAAGAAATCAGCACTTCTTACCCAGCGGTCTTGAGTTTGTATCTGACTTTTGCAGAGAATACGACTAAAATCAACCAAGTTTTAGAACAGTTTTATGCAGATTATCCGGGCAAACTGCAGCAAAAAGGAGAAGGCGGAGTAGTAAAATTTGAATTCCCCGATTATCAATACGATACCAGAGAACAAAACGAGCTTAGCAAAACATTCTCGGATCGTGTCGGTGCTTTAGGGAGGGAATTTCCTACAGAACAACTAGCAGTAAAGCCTGAAGAACTTTTAAATGCCATTAGTCTTAATTTTGCCCATGTCGCCACTTGGTTAGAAGAAGAAATGGCTTTACGTGGTGTAGAAGTAGCATCCAAACCAGTTGGAGTTCCCTTGATCAGAGCAAAAGACTTTTCTTTAGCTCTTGCACATCCAGAATCAAACGGATTGGTCAAGAGAGGGGACATGAAGAAAAATGATCAAGGAGTCTCTATTCCTGAAACAAACACAGAAATAATAGAGCAAGAAGGTGTTTGTATGGGAATGTCAAATGGCTATCAAGATCATAATATTAAACAGCCTAACGCAGACCATGTGGGCGTTGCTTTACTTAAAGCGGGCGATTATCCTGTGACACTCGTCGTACAAGCAGATGGAAGCGGACATGGAAAAGAGCCTGCGCAAGTGGCTAGAGCTGTTGTGGAGATGGCTATTGCCTCTGCAGAGAAAGCTTTCAATCTTCCGTTTGTCAATGCACATGATTGTATTCAACTCCTCTTGCATACAATGTGCGAAACAACGAAAGACATTGCGAAAAAATGTGCGCAAGCACCAGAAGATTATCAGAGCGCAGCGACAGCTTTAATCGGAGCTGTGGTTCCTAATAAAGAACCTGGCCGTGCGACAGCTGTATTTGGTAATCTAGGGGATTGCGGAGCCTTTATTTGGAAGAAAGATGGAACCATCAGTCGTATTGGTGAAGATGATCTATCAGAAGCCTATGACGTACAAAGTTCGGGTGGTCAATATGGGATGAATCCTAATATTGCTCTTCCCAACACAGCAGGCTATAAGTTTTTTACTGCTCAGGTTGAAGAAGGAGATAGGATCATTACTTCTAGTGATGGTGTGATTGATAACTTACATCCTCGCTGTTTTATTGATTCTAGGGGAAAAGTGTTATATAACTCACCTCATGAAGCGTTTATGGCCCTGACATCAGAAGAACAAGATTCTTTAAGAGTACAGGGATTAAATGTAAAGACATTAACCCAATGGACTCACCCTGATGCGTGGAATGTAGCGAATCCGCTGACGGGACAATTGGTGTTGATGCATATGAATAAAAAGATCACTGCTATTGTGAAAGAAGCACGAGCGACAACACCAAAAGCTGCAACAGAAGCTTTATTAACCTATGCGAGAGAACGTGGTCATCAAGTCAGAGGGAAACAATCTCTCAAAGATCCAGATGGTAATCGAGTTCCTAATCACGATTACTTTCAAGGATTAGAATTGAATGTTTACGTGGATGAAAATAAGATTCCTGTCAAACTTGATGATTACAGCGTAACCATCGTGGATCCTTTTAAATTTGCTAATGCTTAAATATAAGCTAAGAGATCCTCTCAGATAGGGGGATCTCTTTTTAGAATTCTTTCCAAAAAATAAAACTCATCCTCTTTTCTTCCTCCTCTGTGCTCTCTGTGTACTCTGTGGTAAACTTAATCAATTACCACAGAGTACACAGAGAGCACAGAGAGAAGAACATTTACTTTTATTGAGGAATCCTTCATAAAAATGGCTAAAATAGGTACCAATTTTAGCCATAATTTGGACGAAATTGGTGCCAATATTGACCATATTATGACTAATTTAGATAGGAATTCTAACCATGAAACGCGCACTGGAAGCAGAACTAATTACTTGGAAAAAGCGGAGTGAACATCTTCCGATTCTTTTAAGAGGGGCGCGGCAGGTAGGTAAAAGCTACTTAGTGGAAGAATTTGGTAAACAGTATTTTGAAGATTTAGCGGTTGTTGATTTTGAAAATCGATCTGAATTAAAAAGCGCGTTTACGACGAGAGATCCCAAAGAAATCTTAGCACGACTTGAAATTGCTTTGCATAAACCGATCAAAGCTGGGTATTCCCTCTTATTTCTTGATGAAATCCAATTATGTCCCGAAGCTTTAATTTCCTTACGTTATTTTAAAGAACAAATGCCGCAGCTTCATGTGATTGCAGCAGGATCCTTGTTAGAATTCTTGCTCCATGACGAAAATTTTAGTTTTCCTGTAGGACGTGTAGAGTTTCTTTATTTGCATCCCCTTTCTTTTCTTGAGTATCTACAAGCGGCTGCCCCCTATCTTGTACAACGTCTACAAGAGTATAATTTAGATAAAATACCGAGTGAGTTAGAACATGCAGAGTTTTTAAAATGGGTACGTCGTTATTTATTTGTGGGAGGCATGCCAGCTGCTGTAAAAGCAAGTTTAAAAGATTTCTCTCTGCATGAATCACAACGTATTCATTATAGAATTTTGCAGGCTTACGAAAGTGATTTTGGAAAATATGCGAAACATGCACAACATAAATATTTGCAGATGATTTTTCAGAGGGCTCCTGCATTAATCGGGCAAATTTTGAAATATCGACATATTGATGAAGAGGTGCGTTCACGCGAACTAAAGCCTGCTTTAGAACTTCTTTGTCACGCAGGACTTATTCAGCGTGTTTTTGCGACGACAGCATCTGGATTGCCCCTTCATGCACATTTTAAAACAGATCGCTTTAAATTACTTTATCTGGATGTGGGTCTTCTACAGACCACAACAAAAGTAGATGCCACTCATTTTTTTGATCAAGATATCATGCAAATAAATGCGGGAATGTTAGCTGAGCAATTTGTGGGACAAGAACTTTTAGCGTATTCACTTCCTTATCAGAATGCACCTTTACTCTTTTGGGAACGCACAAATGGTGGGCAAGCGGAAATTGATTATATTTCAACAGTAGGATCTACAATCGTTCCTATCGAAGTTAAGGCAGGTTCTACAGGAAGTTTACGCTCATTGCATAGCTATCTTCAACAGAAACAAAGTCCGCTTGGCGTGCGTATTGCAGAAACACCGTTATCGTTGCATCAAAACATTCTCTCGATCCCTTTTTATTTAATAGGTTATCTAGATCAGCTTGTTAGAGATGCCCTTACGTAATACTCAGTAAAAACAAAAGGACAAAAAGACAAACGACACCAAGGACACCAAAGACCTTAAAGACAAAGGGGACAGTGGATTTGTGGGCAAAAATATTTATCCCACAAGTCCATTGTCTACTTTGTCCTTAAGGTCCTTATGGTCCTTGGTGTCGTTTGTCTTTTTGTCCTTTTGTTTTTACTGAGTTTAGTAAAGATAATAATCGGGTTTAAAAGGTCCTTCCGGTTGGATTCCCAAATAGGCAGCCTGTTCAGGTCTAAGTTGTGTTAAATGCACACCCAGCTGATGGAGATGCAATCTAGCGACTTTTTCATCTAAAATTTTGGGCAAACGATGCACACCCCTCGAATAACGTTCAGGGTGCGTCCACAATTCAATTTGAGCCAATACTTGATTGGAAAAAGAATTCGACATGACAAAAGAGGGATGTCCTTTCGCGCAGCCTAAATTGACGAGACGTCCTTGAGCCAGTAAAATTAAACTTTTAGAGTTGTTTTTCCAGCGAAAACGATCGACTTGGGGTTTGATCGGGATTTCTTCAATGTTCGGGTTGTTTTTCAGCCAGGCTACTTCGATTTCGCAATCAAAATGTCCAATATTACACAAAATCACGCCATCTTTCATCTGTTCCATATGGGTGCCACGAATCACATCTATACAGCCTGTGGCTGTAATAAAAATGTCTCCACTTGACACGACTTCTTCTAGGGTAAGTACCGCATAGCCTTCCATCGCTGCTTGATATGCACAAATGGGATCTACCTCACAAATGATGACACGAGCGCCTAAAGCAGACAGAGACGCTGCACAGCCTTTGCCTACATCTCCGTATCCTGCGATGACGGCGACTTTGCCGGCAATCATAACGTCCGTTGCGCGTTTTAATCCGTCTAACAACGATTCTCGACAACCATAGAGATTATCGAATTTCGATTTGGTGACGGAATTATTCACATTGATTGCTGGAGTTCCCAATGTGCCCTCTTGCACACGCTTGATTAAGGCTCGTACACCTGTTGTCGTTTCTTCGGTTATTCCACGGATATGTGGCAAAAGTTCAGGATGTTTTTCATGGACAAAGTGGGTTAAATCACCGCCATCATCCAAAATCATATTGAGCGGACCCGAGTCAAAAAACAGGGTTTGAGCGATGCACCATTCATATTCTTCTAACGTTAGCCCTTTCCACGCAAACACGGGAATCCCTGCTTGAGCGACAGCCGCCGCCGCTTGATCTTGGGTAGAGTAAATATTACACGAAGACCATCGCACTTCTGCGCCTAGAGCGATTAAGGTTTCAATTAAGACAGCTGTTTGCGCGGTCATGTGCAAACAGCCTGCGATACGCGCGCCTTTTAGAGGTTTTGAAGCGCCAAATTCTTGACGTAGTGTCATCAAACCAGGCATTTCATGTTCCGCCATTTCTATCTCTCGCCGTCCCAGAGCAGCTAAAGCTTGTCCCTCTGAAGATTCTACCGTGATACCTTTTTGCAGGCGATAAGTGTAAGTTGGTTTCGTCATCTGGCTGATCCTTCAAAATTGGCATTCTTCATGCATATTAAGAGATGTTATGAATTGAATTGAATTAAAACATTAATAGTCAATAAAAATAAGATATATATTTTGAATACAAAATTGACAATAGATAAATGTTATTTTTATAATAAAACCGTGGAGGTTTGAAAATTAAGAATAAAGTAGATCAAGTTCTCCTAACATAAGGAGGGTTATATGTATCGCACTTTAAAACATTTAGTGACAGGTGTTTCTTTATTAGCTCTTTTGACCTTAGGATCTAGTCAATTATTTGCAGGGCATGGCGGTCATGGCGGTGGAGGTGGTTTTCATGCTGGTGTAGGTATAGGAGGCGGCCATGGAGGCGTTGGCTTCTATGGTGGAGGTGGTAGACATTGGGATGGTGGTGATCGTTGGGATGGAGGCAGAGATTGGAATCGCGGTTATTATAATAATTACTACTATGGCGGCCCCTCTGTTGGATTTGGGATAGGTGTAGATCCTTATTATGGGGATTCCTACTATAATTCCTACTACGATCCTTACAACTCTTACTATAATCCATATGGTGTTGAAGTCTATGGTTATTAAGAGAAAAGAGAGCTTCTTTAGTAAAATCTAAAGATGCTCTCCCGTTTTTAAAAAAATTGAACAATTTCTGATTAATTTAGTTAGTGTTTACTTGGTAGCCCAACTATTCTCACACTCAATCGTACATTTAAGACCGGTTCGAGAACTAGTCAGGAGTTGATAAAGTTCGGTAGACGATCCCATGGCTTCGCAGTATCCTACTATGTTAAGTTCAACTAGATTCTTAAGACCTTTTTCTAAACAATTTTTTAAGAGAGAATGAACTTTACAATGCGGATAGCGCCAGGTTAAATTTTTTACGGGAAGTTTTGCAATTGCATCGAATAGTTCTTGTTTATCAACAGCATAGGCTCCTTGTAATTGCGGCTCATCTTCACCAAACAATTCTTTAGGTGGCGATCTCTCACACATCTGCTGTTGCATTTTGTTTAAATGATTCGAATCGAGTTCTTCTCTAAAGACAGAGTGATTGATAAAATCAAGATGAGAAAGATCTAAATTTTCTAAGCTTTCCCAATTTGCTAACTCTTTATAATGAAAGAGATATTTTATAAAATATTCTTCTATAATATCGTATTCGGTTACAAAACTATGGGTGCCGGTGCTCAAGTCATGGTCATATGTCCCATCTCTTACTCCTTGCAATTTTAGCGTGCGCAATTGTTGCAATTCTTCTATTGTTAGGTCATAGAAGGCGACACTGATGGACATATTTTCAGTAAACGTTCGTAAGCTTTCTAAAATCTCTAGTACTTTTGTGAATTCCTGTTCCCATAAATGCGTGTGAATATCAAGATATAAATGATTTAATTTCAACTTATGGTTTTTTAAAAAATTGTTTATCAGTTCTAAGTCGCTTAATCCTAAACCGGTATTATGAGGCCGATATCCTCGAAACTCTAAAGAAGTGAGAGAAGAAGGATTATGAAAAGCATTTAAAATGGTTTCTAGAGATGAAAAATAAATATCTTCTACGCTAACAGTTGGGTCGTCGTTTTCCCAATAATTAAAATGTATCGATAAGGAATGTAGATGGGAACAGCAATTGAAAATTTTAGACACATGGTTTAGAGATGTCTCATATTTGAATGTAAGGGCTAAGTTATCGCACGCATTGTTATCGCTGTGAGCTTTTAATTCTTCATAATAAGCACATCTAGACAGACAATTCAATGAAGAATCATGCAATAATCGATTTACAATATCTTGCGCAGACATTGAGTGTAGATCCGGTGGGCTTGTAGAGCTAGTACTATTTATTGATTGTGTGCGAAAAACTTTACTTTCCGGCGCTAAACCAACAACCTTTGTCTCTATTGCGGAAGATTTTCGTTTGTTAGATGGAAACGATCTTACATCACTATTTGAAGATTGACTTGGTGAAATTCCTGAAATATTCATTTAAAAACCTCTGTTTATTTTAATAAAAATTTTAATTTGTTTTTTTTATTAATTTTATTTTAATGAAACTTTAAATTTTATTCTAGTTTTCAAATGAATTTATTAATTTAAAATAATATTTAAGGATTAGTGGTTAAAGGGACTAATAAAATAGTTTGAATCGCATTGTCTAAAATTGCCTGTCCCAAAATTTCTCCTCGGTCATTGATGGCGTTAAAACTTAAGATAGTCGTCCATGGTAAATTGTCGATATCCAAGCAATCTTCTAATAAGTGTATTTCTCCTTCTTGCCAAATAGCAGGATTCCATTTGTATAGTTTCTGGTTTTGTAATTGATCGACAGCATTTTTATATTGAGAAGCGTAATAGGGAACGATGGTTTCATCTGTTTTGAGATTACCTACCATATGTCCTTGATTATTGAGAGCTCGAGGTAAAAAATTTCCAAGAGATTGCAATCCTTTTTCTGCATCCCAGAAAAATCCTTCCATTTCATGGGACTTATGCTTGATTCTCCACCCGCAGATCTGCCCTTTGTCATTAAAACCTGTCAACGTATAACCTGCGTCTTTAAAAAGAGGGGTGACTGTTTTGGTGTCAAAATCATAAAGTACAACTTCGCGTATGGAACCATTTTCACTATTTTTCCAGCGTTTTCCTAAAATGATCCCTTGATTATTCATCAGCCATGCTTGGGACAAAAAACGCTCCTCAATGGGTTCAAATTTTCCTGATTGTCCCCATAAAGATTTAGTGGGATGCCAAACGGCAAATTTTTTGGCTTGCGTAGGATCAAAATGGTCTGCCACTAAAAAATAGGGATGGTCAGTCATAGAATAAACAGCTAAGGTATTTTCATCCCAATAAGAAGCTGTTTGCCAACTAGATAAAGTTTCTTCTTTCCAAGAACTAGGCAAAGATAAATCTTTTGTTTGTAGCTTGAGATCATGAGTATAGAAATGTTTAACCAAACTACTATCCCACCAAAGTTGATGATTTTGCCAATACACCCCAGCCATTTCACCCTGCTGGTTGATGACCGGAAGCGAGTTACTTGTTTTTTGGGTTAAAATCGTTAAGCCTTTTTCCGGAGACCATAGAAAATCATGAAAATTTTCTTCCTGTTTGATTTTACCTGCAATGGCTCCTTGATTATTTAGAGCAGCAGCATAACTATTACTAGCAGATAAGCGTAAATCCTGAGCTTTATAATGCGTTCCAAAACAAATAGATGAATTAAATAAACATAACAAAAAACTAGTTTTAATTAATTTTTTACATGTGTTTAACATTGTATGACCTTTTTGGTTTTTAATTAATTTAAATTTTGTATAAAGACTGATTTTTTAAACAGCAAATTTGTTTAAGATTGTAATTTTTTAACAATGAGATGCCATGCTCCTACAATATCACGTTGATCTTGATCCAAAGACTTTTGCACATGTTTGACGCTAGCCATGACAGTGGAGTGATCGCGTGAAAAAAGGTCTCCGATTTTCATAAAAGGCATTTTGAGTTTTTCGCGGCATAGATGCATCGCTAATTGGCGTGGGAGAGCACATTCTCTGGTTTGTGCTTTGCCTAAGATATCCTCTGAACGAATGCCATAATGTTCGGCAACCGCTTGAATAATTTTAGGAGGCGTTAAAGCTGATTTTTGTTCTTCCGTCATAAGATCAGCTAATAAAGTTTTTGCTGCTGTCACACTTAAGTGTTGAGCAGGATGTTGGGCATCTAAATGCAAGCGTAACACGAGGGCTTCAAACGCTTTAATGAGGGCTTTGGGTTGACTTGTAAAAGTTTCGCTTAAGAAGTCCATGACTTTTGGGGAAAGCGTGACGTTTAGTGCATGTGCTTTTTGTTCGAGCATTTGGCGCAAGGCGGGCCCTTCGAGTGCTTTGAGGGGAAGGACAATGCCCCATTCAAAACGGCTGACTAAGCGTGGTTCAATCAATTGTAATTCTTGGGGAGCGCAGTGGGCGGAAAGAATGATTTGTTTACCTTCTAAGTGGAGAGTATTGAAAGTGTGAAAGAATTCTTCTTGGGTGGCTCCTTTGCGAGAAAAAACATGCACATCATCAATTAAGAGGACATCGGCATTACGATAGGTTTGACGAAATATGCTCATTTCGCCTGCGCGAATGGCTGAGACGACATGATCGGTAAATGTTTCGGCACGTGCATAAAGGGCTTTTAGACCGCGTGCACGAAAGGCATGGGCTAAACTCATAAGAAGATGCGTTTTTCCGGAACCGGCTGTTCCATAAAGGTAGATAGGATTAAAAGTTCCTAATGCTGTAGAAGAAGGCGTGGGAGGTTCTGCCACTTCTTTTAAAAGCTTATAGGTTAAATGATTGTCTGGGCTTTCCACAAAATAAGGAAAGAGGCAGAAAGGATCAAGGTCATCAAAAGTGAGTTGAAAAGGGGGAAGATGAGTTTCTTTGCTGGCTTTATTTTTGATGCGCTTATTTTTGGAGGCAGGCAGAGTATTGGCAACAGAAAGGTGGATTTTGATGCGCTTATTGTTACCATTGACCAATTTGGCTTGCACTTTGCTGCGCATATGTTCTTCAAACCAAAGTGCTTGAAAAGAATCTTTGGCTTCTAAATAGAGATTGCAAGCGTCAAAGCGTTGAATTTTTAAACTTCGTAGCCACTTTTGAACTGTTTCGGTTCCTAATTCTGTTTCTTGCGTTTGAAGAAATTGTTCCCATGCTTGCATGCGTCATATCTCTTTTTTTGTTTTTTCTCTGTGCTCTCTGTGTTCTCTGTGGTTAAATAATAAAATAACCACAGAGAACACAGAGAGCACAGAGAGGGAAGACAATTTGCAAATTTTTACTTTTTCTCTACAACTCCCTTTTCAACGAGATTTCGCTTTTTTGGGATGCGTTTTAGGACTAGTTGTAGGCGGTAAAACAACGGGTTTTTTTTGCATTTGTTTAGTTGTATACCACTGTTGGACAATCCCCAATAACATAGAGGAAAGCCAGTAAATATTTAAACCTGAAGGAAAATTATAGAACATGACGGTAAAAACCACTGTCATCATGGTTCCCATCGTACGTTGTTGCCGTTGTTGTTCTGTCATCAAATTAGGATCTGATGGCATGGCTGTCATTAAACGTTGTTGCAGAAACATGACGGCTCCTAATAGAATAGGTAGCAGATGGAATTCTGTGCCAATAAAGAAAATGGGATAATTCCAGCGAAATAGCACGTCAGGAGCTGTCAAATCATCAATCCAACCTGGAATAAAAGGAGCTCCACGTAAAGCAAAGCTTGATTTAAGCAAATCAAACATTCCAATTAAGAAAGGCATTTGGATCAATAGAGGCAAGCAACCGGAGGCAGGGTTTACACCGCGTTCACGGTAGAGATTCATGATCTCAATCTGTGCTTTTTTGGGATCTTTCTTATGCTTTTCTTGAATAGCGGTGACTTCAGGGCTAATTTGCTGCATGCGCACCATAGACTTAGTGGACCACGTATTAAGTGGATAAAGCATTAAGCGCAAGCTGATAGTGAGCAGAATAATGGAGAGCGCCCAAGAACCTGTTAAGCTATGAAATAGATTCATCAAAACAAATAAGAATTTAGCAAATGGCTCAGAAATAAAAGTGAACCATCCATGCATGCTTTGGCATGCGATATAATCCGGATTATAACCTGTAGCAGGATCGCTGTATTTTGCATCTACCTGTTTCAAAATAGCAGAATCAAAGGGACCGGCAAAGAAACGAAATTTCATGGTTCCTCCCCCTTGCGTTTTCAAGGGTAAGAAGGTCATGTAGCCGGGGAGATTAGCCGGTTTATAACGGTCATAGGCTTGATCAATTTCTACTAAACGAGAGGGAACAGTCGTGCCGGAGATATGTTGAACGCGATAACCGGGATCTGTTTCTTTAAGAGGATCTAAAATCATGCCTAAAAAGCCATTGGAGTTACAAATCCAATCTAAGTAAACAGACGTGACGGTAGAAGAATCTTGAGGAAGTTCGATTTTCTCTACTTCTGATTTTTGATTACGTGTCAGTCGATATTTCAATGCAGGGGCAGGACCGCCGGAAATCCATTCCACTTCAGGGACGCCTGACGTTAGCCATAGCCCTCTTGTATCGCCATCAATTTTGATCTCTAAATTGAGAGTATAAGGTCCTTCTGCTTGTTGTGCGTCTCCCAAAGAATACGTTTTGGTAATGCGACGATGGCTTTGATTAGCTTCAAATGTAATCGAGTGTTGATCAAAATGCTTGACCTCGTACACAAGTTCAGCCAGTTCAGGATATTCAGAGACAATATTCAACGCATAGTATTGTGGTTTGATGCGTATGGTTTGACGAGGAGCTTTTTCAATCAAATCTCGGCGTAAAAGTGGATAGTATCCTCCCAATTGTCCTTCTTCATGTAAAACACCCTCAGTTTGTGTTAATGATGGAGTATAATAAGGATGAGAAGGAAAATGTGCATTTTCAGGATGATGTGTCACCATATCGCGATCAAATTGAATTTCACGCACGACACTCAGCGGATTCTCTTTAGTATGAAAAGGAAGATTAATTTCAGCTAAAGCTCCGCCATAATTGGAAAACACTAATTGTTGATAAGGCGTTTCTAAAACATAAAACTTTTCTTCTGTCTTTTTCTGAGAACGAGCAGCAGTAGGTTTCGTCTCTGTTAAAAAGGGTGTAAGCTCTGAAACATAATTTAAGCGCACTAATGCTTTTTGCTGCGCATCATAAAGTCCCACAGGCAGATAGCCATCCGGTGTCTTGAGTAAAGCAAGTGCAAAATAAGTCCCTTTGTGCTGAGAGGCAGCTTGTTCCCAAGAGGAAGCGAGGGGAATAGCAAGATGCCCATCTGTGTATTCACCTAATTTAATTTCAAGCGGTTGATGTAAATCGGCTTCATTAAAGTGGACAAGTTGTAAGTCATAACGACCAAAATCAGGCAGATTGCCTGCTTTGAGATGCTTGTTTGAACCACTCTGATAGATAATAGGAGAGCCTAATTCAGAAGGCTCATAAGCTAATTGGTAAGACTTGACATCTTCTGATTCAGGTCCTTGAGCAAATACAGTTTTGGGTAAAGAGGCAGCCCAAGAGAGAGATAAAATATTGTCTTGATTGAAAAATCCGGATATCAAAAAATCTTTCAGCTGCTGATCTGCATAGAGTTTGACAAGGGGAAGATCTTCTGCTTGTGCAGTGCGTTGCGCGATATCTTCTTGTAAGCGTTTTTCTTTTTGTGCTTGCTTAACTTGTTGTTGATGCAACCACTCCTGTTTTTTTTGCGTGTTTTGGTATTGAAAAAAAATGTTCATGCCCAACAAAGCAAGAGAAAGAGCGATGACAAACAGGATGGTACGTTTATCCATGGTGACTAGACCTTTAGCGTTTAGGAGATTGTAAAACAATCTCTGAATCAAAATTGTGAAAAGAAATAAATTACCATACACGCGTGAAAGTGACAAGTAAAATAGAGGTTAAAAGGAAAAATCAGGAAATTTACTTTTGTGTAATTGATTGATTGGTTATATTTTATTATGTTTGTTTGATTTTATTTTTAAATTTATTTATTTAATTTATACACAAACAACTTCAAAAAAACCAATTTTTGAAGTTGTTTGTGTATATGATGAAAGGAAGATTTTAATATGCAATTGCTTCTTGTTCAAACGACGCCACCTGACTCTGCATCTCAACCGTTACTTGAATCTACATCTCAAGCGTCGGCACCTGAATGGACGAAAATCACTCCAGAAGGTGTAAATTTAAAGTTTTTTTATGGATATGCTAATCCTAATCAAGATGCATTGATTAAGCAAATTGCTTTGAATTTATTACCTTTTAACTGTATCAAAGGTCCATTGGCAGCAGAAAAATTTGTATCCAAAAAGAGTTTTTATGTTTGTGTGATTGTAAAAGCTGAAAAAGTGAGCGAGATCCAAGCCATTTTTAAGAAGCACAACGAAACAGATGACATAAAAAGTGATAAGTATGGCAGGAATCAGCAGGAATTTGTTTTTCTTGTTTGGTCTGATCCAGCGTCTGCT
The DNA here is from genome assembly GCA_030147755.1 of Parachlamydiaceae bacterium. Taxonomy (GTDB): domain Bacteria; phylum Chlamydiota; class Chlamydiia; order Chlamydiales; family Parachlamydiaceae; genus JASBUW01. The sequence continues at coordinate 18,660 of JASBUW010000129.1, read as the reverse complement.
TTGATTTCACAATCCATTCAAAACTTCTTAAATACAGTATGCAATCCCGAGATTTTGGCAAAAGATTGTGTGTCTAAAGAGGTTAAGAAAGAGCTGGAAGAGCAAATTCAAAAGTTTTTAAATCCACCTGCAGAAAAACCTGCTGAAGAATTTGCCGAAGAACTTCTAGAAGAATTTCTAGAAGAAGAATAGTTCTTTGTTAAATTTAAAGACAAACGATACCAAGGACACCAACGACCTTAACGACAAGGACAAACGACAATAACGACTTTAAGTCCTTTTTGTCGTTTGTCCTTTCTCAAAAGATTAACAGAATTTTTTTAGTCATGAGCTGTTTCAAATTTGAAAATAATCCAGAATCAGACTATCTTTAGACATCACACTAAAGATCAAGGTGAAACAAATATGGAACAACGCATTCTTGGAGACTATAATATTATTAAACCGATTGGCCAAGGAACGTTAGGCAACGTTTATCTCGCTGAACATCGGTTTATGAAACGGCAGTATGTTCTCAAAGTTTTGCCAGAAGAGCTTGCATCTGATCGTAGCTTTATTCAACGCTTTGAAGAAGAAGTAAGCGTTTTAGCTTCTTTAGAGCATCCCAATATTGTCAAAATCTATAATATTTCTTTTTCTCAGGGTGTCTATTTTCTTGTGACCGATTGCATTGTCGATGAATTGGGAGAAACCACCAATTTGGCTCAATATGTCATGGGATTAGGACGTTCTTTAACAGAGGAAGAAATTTTCCATATTCTGAGACGTGTAGCGGATCCTTTGGATTATGCACATACCAAAAAAATTAGCCAAAAAGATCTCACGCATCGTTGCCTCAAACTCAATAACATTTTAGTGGGAAAAGGTAAACAAGGCATCGAAGTCTATTTATCCGATTTTGGATTATCACGTATTATTGGTCCTGGAGCTGTTTTAACCCGCACTTATAAGAATGTAGCAGAAGCTTTAGGTATTGGACTGCATTTAATTGCGCAGAAGGCAGGACAAGACCGTTATCCGAATCCTCCGATTGATCAACAGAAACTTTTGCCTTTACATACCTCTTTTTTACAAAATTATGCGTTTTGGGCGCCTGAACAAAAGCGTCTAGATGCTGTTTATCCTGTTGATGCTAAATCCGATGTATATTCTTTTGGCGTGTTAGCTTATTTTTTACTTATGAATGAGTTGCCTGAGGGAATTTTCGATATGCCCTCCAGTCGAGGACAGTATCGCTATCAATGGGATCAATTATTACGTGATTGCTTGCAAAATAATCCGCATAAGCGTCCTGAGCATTTGGTGGATGCTTTAGAGGCGATTTTGCCGGAACGTGTAATTGTTAATTTTGAAGAACCTCCAAAAGTGATTGAGCATGCCTTCATTCAAGAAGACATTTCTTTTGAAACAGTCGCTAAATATACCATTGAAGAAGAGGTTGTGCAGGAAGCTCCCGTTTTAGTCACACAAACGGCTCATTCTAGCATACAAGAAGAAATGAAAACGTCTCCTGCTGGTGAATCTGCTCCCCCTATGACAAGTTTGAAACCTGTTTTCCAAATGCCGCAACTAGAGCGACCCCAGACAGATTTGGATCCTGGAGCCATTTTTCAAGTCAGCAATTCGGTCAAAGCTTACAATCCGGAGCGTCGAGACGTATCGAATGTCAAGCCTTTATTGACAGAGATGGTCATTATTGAAGGGGGAAGTTTTTATCGAGGGAGTCAAGATGGCAATCGAGATGAAATGCCTCGGCATCAAATTTCGCTTGCGAGCTTTGCGATTGATATTCATGCTGTGACTAATGAGCAGTTTGTGCGTTTTTTAGAAGTAATGGGAGGGGAAAAAGATAGCAATCATAACGATATTATTCGCTTACGCGACTCGCGTATTAAGCGCAGCGGAGGTAAATTAAGCATTGAATCAGGTTATGCTAAACATCCCGTTGTAGGGGTCACTTGGTATGGAGCCGTCGCTTATGCAAAATGGGTAGGAAAACGCTTGCCAACGGAAGCTGAGTGGGAAATTGCGGCGCGAGGAGGAAGTGAAAATGTCCTTTATCCAACTGGTGACGATATTGAAAAAACGCAAGCCAATTTCTTTAGTTCAGATACGACAGCTGTGATGAGCTATGCACCGAACGGATGCGGACTATATGACGTGGCCGGAAATGTTTATGAGTGGTGTCATGATTGGTATGGATATAATTATTACGAAGTGTCGATTCAAGAACCGGATAATCCTCAAGGCCCTCTGCAAGGAGTTTACCGCGTATTACGTGGAGGTTGTTGGAAGAGTTTGAAAGAAGATTTGCGTTGTTCACGTAGGCATCGTAACAATCCCGGAACAGTGAATGGAACCTATGGATTTCGTTGTGCAACTGATGTGCAAATATTTTAAAAGATGCTTTAAGGAGCTCGCAAAGTGGTGAAAAAAGAAATACGTGTCCTTTTTGTTTGTATGGGAAATATCTGTCGCTCACCAGCGGGTGAGGGGGTTTTGAAGCATTTAATGAAGCAAGAGCCTGAATTAAATATTCAAGTAGCGAGTTGTGGAATTGGAGATTGGCATATTGGTCAACCTGCTGATCGACGCATGCAAGCTGCTTCTAAAGCAAGAGGAATTGCTTTAACAAGTTTGGCACAACAACTTCAAGCGGAATTTTTAGATGAATTTGATTATATTTTAGCGGCAGATCAAGAAGTGCTTAAACATCTTTATCATTATGCGAAGACCCCGGAACAGAAAGCAAAAATTTCTTTGATAACGGCTTTTAGTTCGACTTATCAAGGACAAGAAGTGCCGGATCCTTATTATCAAGCCAATGGAGCTTTTGAACTTGTGTTAGATATGTTGGAAGATGCTTGCCATGGCTTACTCAAGCATATTCGCCACCATTCATAATAACGCTCTCCTTTCATTTCTTGATTGCTAAATAGTCCTTTTTGGTATAAGATCGCTGATCTTCGGAAAATTTAAATTTAGGTGCCTTATGAACATGTCTACAACTAACTCAAAGCAAAGTTTAAAATTGCTCTTGTCAAAACCAAGAGGCTTCTGTGCGGGTGTAGAAAGGGCGATTGAGACAGTAGAGAAAGCGCTTGCTCTTTGGGGAGCACCTATTTATGTCAAACATGAAATTGTACATAATCGCCATGTTGTGCAAGATTTAAAAGATAAAGGGGCGATTTTCATCGAAGATTTAGAAGATGTTCCGGTTGGAGCGCGTTTGATTTATTCTGCGCATGGAGTTTCTCCAGCAGTGCGTCAGCAAGCTCAAATGCGGCAATTGATTGAAATTGACGCCACTTGTGGTTTGGTGACACGCGTTCATTCAGCCGTCAAGCGTTTTGCGGCGCAAGGTTATCAAATCATTTTAATTGGGCATCGCAATCATGTTGAGATTATAGGGACAGCAGGAGAAGCTCCGGAAGTGACGACGATTGTAGAGTCAGTCAAAGATGTACAAGAGTTAAAATTTGCTCCTGAAGAAAAATTATTTTATATTACGCAAACGACGTTGAGTTTGGATGACGTAAAAGAAATTACGGAAGCTTTAATGGCAAAGTATCCGCATATTGAAACATTGCCAAGTTCTTCGATTTGTTATGCAACGACAAATCGACAAATGGCATTAAGAGAAATTACAGACTTAACCGACTTAGTATTAGTGGTGGGCGATCCGCAAAGCTCAAATTCTAATCGTTTAAGAGAAGTAGCTTCTAAAAGAGGAATTGAATCTTATTTAATTAATGATGAAAAAGAAATTCAACCTCAATGGCTGAATGGCAAAAAAACAATTGGGTTAACGGCGGGTGCATCAACGCCTGAAGAAATTGTGCAAAAATGCATCCAACGTCTCATAGAATTAGGGGTTTGCGATGTAGAAGACGTTGTTTATACGAATGAAGATGTCGTATTCCAGTTGCCAAAACCAATTGTAAATGCGAGGTTTTAGTGTAAATTAATCGCATTTTTGTTATTGCTTAATTCTAGTACTTATTGTTAGATTGTGTTTAAAGATCCCTGAACCTTTTAAAATCGTTAGAGAGGCATATTATGCGCAAATTTATTGTGACTTTTATGGCGTCTCTTTTAAGTTGTTCTGCTGTTTTTGCCTTCTGGCCAGAAGCAACAGATTCTACACTTGAAATAGGCGTTGGTTATCGACAAGATAGACTAAAATGGCGTACCCATAGCAATTTTTATGGTAGCTATAGTGATAATGACAGCTCTACATTTGGAGTCAATTCTCCATTTAGACTACGTTCAGATTTAGAGTGGAAAAATCTAAATATTTGGCAAATCGAAGCACGCGGACAATATGTCACATGTGACAATATTTACTTACGTGCGAATGGTGATTACGGTTGGATTACATCAGGTAAAAATCATGATCGCGACTTTAGAGGTTGCGATGATTATTACTATGATTATGATTATGAGTTTTCTCATTCTAGATCTCATACAAGAGGGCATGTCTATGATGCCAAGATTGCTGTAGGATACCAGTTCAAATTGTGCGATGATAGTTTTTCTATATCGCCTTTAGTGGGTTATTCTTGGCATGGTCAACATTTAAGAGATGATCATTTGAGATTTTCTGATAACTATTATTATACAGAAGATACTTTAGTTTTCGCTGATGGTGGTAGCTCTAGTTATAGTGATTATTTCGACACTTATGGTAGCTATGGTTACAGCTATGGTGGTGGAACAAATGCCAGATATAACACACGTTGGAATGGTCCTTTCATTGGATTCGATTTTGACTATCGTTTCTGGTGTGATTGGGCATTATTTGGTGCCTATGAATTTCACTGGGCACGTTTCCATGCGAAAGCTCATTGGAACTTCCGTTCAGATTTGTTTGATGGATTCCGTCAGCACGCAAAAAATGCTTACGGTCATGTATTTGATATAGGTGTAAGATGGGATTTCTGCGATTGTTGGACAGCCTCTGTTAAAGGGGAATTCCAATGGTGGTGGGCTGACCATGGACGTGATCGTGCTTTGTTTGCTGAAGGTAGCCTCGGCGATATTAGAACAAAGTGCTATTTAACTGTTCCAATCCGCGATATCAAGTGGTACTCTGCAGGAGTTACGATTGATTTAGGAATGGTATTCTAATTTCCTTTAGCAAAGCTAAGTCATGTGCTTAGCTTTGCTAATTTCTTGATGTTCTCTTCTCATTTTATCACTAGACTTCTTTCAAAACTGGCGATGTTTGATCTTTATTTATCTTTGCTTGATCTTGAATTTTTGATTTTTTTTTGCTTACCCTAGATGGGTATGTCAAAGAAAATCAAAAATTCAATCTCAAACAAATCTGAAAAAATCTCAAACATCACCAGTTTTGAAAGAAGTCTACTGAAAACTAAAAATTTAAAATATTTATCTTATCCATCTTGCCGTTTACGATTTTGCTTATCTTGATAACAGGATAGCAAGATCGTAAACGGCAAGATGGATAGGATGTATGATGAATTTGTCTCTCAAAATCATTGCATTTCAATTCGAATTTTCCTTAATAAATTTGTTGTCTACTAGGTGGTTTTTATGCTAAAATAAAGCTAAAATTTTTTCTAAGCTCTTTTAAGTTAAGGCAAATCAAATATTGTGAGTAAGTCTTACTTTCGCACTCCTAAACAGTATGATGGAACGCAAGTCACGACACGTCGAATGACAGATTTGTTGCCCGTTGTGCTTGCCAAGATTGGAGAAATTTATCAGCAACGCGCCGATCTTATTTTAGCTTTATGGCCTGAGCTTATTGGTTCTAAGTTAGCTGCTATGGCACAAGCTGTAGCTTTTACAGATGGAGTTTTAATTGTCAAAGTTAAAAATTCTACTTTACATAGTTTGCTGAGTCAGCATGAAAAATCACGGCTTCTTACTTTGCTCAGACAAAAATTTCCTCATGTCGAAATTAAAAACATTTATTTTCGTATTAGCTAGAGCTGTGAGAAGCAAAATTTAATTTTAAGGTAAATCGAATGTCTCATGAATCAACAAATTCAGATCAATCTTCTAGTGTAGTGAAAGAGTATAATGCTAGTTCCATTACGGTTTTAGAAGGACTTCAGGCTGTGCGAGAGCGTCCTGGAATGTATGTGGGCGATACAGGTATTAATGGTTTGCATCATTTAGTCTATGAAGTGGTCGATAACTGTATTGATGAAGCCATGGCTGGTTATTGTACGGTCATTGACATTATTTTGCATAAAGATGGATCAATTAGTATTGAAGATAATGGACGTGGAATTCCTGTTGAAAAACATGAAAAAGAGTCTCTGAAGCAAGGACGCGATGTTTCTGCCCTTGAAGTGGTTATGACCATTTTACATGCGGGCGGAAAATTTGATAAAGATACTTATAAAGTGTCGGGAGGGCTGCATGGCGTCGGTGTGTCTTGCGTCAATGCTCTTTCTAAAAAGATGCTTGTACAGGTATATAAGCAAGGTCGTGTGCATGAAATTGAATTTGGACAAGGTAAAGTGATTCGTCCTGTTTCTATTATAGGTGAAACCACTAAGCGTGGCACAAGAGTATGGTTTTGGCCGGACGACACTGTCATGAGTGTAACCGATTTTGATTATGATATTTTAATCAAACGCTTTCGCGAGTTAGCTTTCCTCAATCGCGGCATTAATATTTTCTTTCGTGATGAAAAACATCCTGAAAAGGAGAATATTAATTTTTGCTATCAGGGAGGTTTAAAATCTTTTGTCGCTTACTTAAATGAAAATAAAGAACCTCTTTTTCCTCAACCTATTTATATTCACGGCTCACGTCCAGGTGATGATGCGCCTATTGAATTTGAAGTGGCGATGCAGTGGAATGATGGATATAATGAAACCATTTATGCATATGTCAATAATATTCCGACACGTCAAGGAGGAACGCATTTAACAGGCTTTTCTACTGCTTTAACGCGTGTTCTCAACAATTACATCAAAAATCATAATCTCCTGAAGAGTGATAAAATTTCGATTTCAGGAGAAGATATGCGTGAGGGATTAACAGCTGTTATTTCTGTCAAAGTGGCTAATCCACAATTTGAAGGACAAACCAAGCAGCGTTTAGGTAATAGCGATGTGGGATCTGTTGTTCAGCAGATTGTGGGCGAAGAATTGGCGATTTTTTTAGATGAAAATCCTGCTATAGCCAAGATGATTGCGGATAAAGCCATTATTGCTGCCCAGGCTCGAGAAGCGGCGCGCAAAGCCCGTGAGCTCACTTTACGTAAATCAGCGTTGGATAGTGCGCGGTTGCCCGGAAAACTCACGGATTGCCAAGAGAAGAATCCTGCGCTTTGCGAAATTTATATTGTGGAAGGGGATTCAGCGGGTGGTTCGGCTAAATCAGGGCGAGATCGTCGTTTTCAAGCCATTTTGCCGATTCGAGGTAAAATTTTAAATGTGGAAAAAGCGCGTTTAGAGAAAGTGTTGCAAAACACGGAAGTGGGCACCATGATTGCTGCGCTAGGGTGTGGCATTGGACGGGATGGATTTAATCTAGATAGATTGCGTTATCATAAAGTCATTATTATGACGGACGCCGATGTCGATGGATCCCATATTCGTACGCTTTTGCTGACCTTTTTCTATCGTCATATGCCTGCTTTAGTCGAAAATAATTTTGTCTACATTGCGCAGCCGCCGCTTTATCGCGTATCGCGTAAGAAAACCAGCCGCTATATTCATTCTGAAAGAGAAATGGATGATTATCTCTTAGAGTTAGGTTTGAGCGATATTCAAATGAAAATTCCTGCCCAAGATCGTTTATTGAATCATGAAGAAATGAAAGAATTGGCTAATACGATTTTAGAAGTGGAAAGTTTTATTCATCGCATTGAACGCAAAGGAATTCCTTTTAGAGAGTTTTTAGCTTTAAAAAATGCTGCAGGTCAACTCCCTCGTTTTCAAGTCAATTTAGTGGATGGACCTCGTTTTGTGTATTCAGAAGATGAATTTGTTGCTTTGCACAAATTAGAAGAAGAAAATCAAAGGCGTCGCCATGAAGAGACATTGGCTTCGATTCCGGAGAATGAAGTGACGGAAGAAATGCGTGTTTTCAAACCGACTCGTTTGCATTTTCTCGAATTGTTTGAAGAAGAAGATTTAGAATTGTTTAATGCTCAATTAGAACCTTATGGGTTGCATTTGAATCAATATTTGATCAGCAATGGCCATCTGATTGATATTTTGGAAGAAGGGGGCAAAAAGACAGATTTTCATACTTTGCGTGAAGTGATTGACTTCTTACGGACGAATGGACGCAAAGGAATCGAAATCCAACGCTACAAAGGGTTGGGTGAAATGAATGCGGATCAATTGTGGGAAACGACTATGGATCCCACGAAGCGTACTTTAATTAAGGTGACGCTTCCTGATATGATTGCAGCTGATCATATGTTTAGTATGTTAATGGGAGAAGATGTTCCTCCGCGCCGCGCCTTTATTGAACAGCATGCTTTATCGGTAAAGAATTTAGATATTTAAGGGGTAAATATGTCCTATACCAAAGACGAAGTGATTCTCCCACGCAATGTTGAAGATGAAATGAAGGATAGCTATTTACGCTATTCGATGTCTGTGATTATTTCTCGTGCTTTACCTGATGTACGCGATGGTTTGAAGCCTTCTCAACGTCGTATTTTATATGCGATGCGTCAATTAAATTTGAGTCCTAATGGCAAACATCGTAAATGCGCGAAAATTTCGGGTGATACATCGGGTGATTACCATCCACATGGTGAAATGGTGATCTATCCCACTTTAGTGCGGATGGCTCAGAAATGGATCATGCGCTACAATTTAGTTGATGGACAAGGAAACTTTGGTTCTGTTGACGGAGATCCTCCCGCTGCGATGCGTTATACAGAAGCACGTTTGACGACAGCGTCTATCCAGTTGATGGAAGATCTTGATAAAGAAACCGTCGAAATGGTTCCTAACTATGATGAAACCAAAAAAGAACCGACTGTTTTTCCTGCTAAGTTTCCTAATTTAATTTGTAATGGCTCATCTGGAATCGCCGTGGGGATGGCAACCAATATTCCTCCTCATAATCTTAATGAGCTGATTCAAGCGACGCTACTCTTGATTGATGATCCCACGACAAGTGTAGAAGACTTGATGACAGTTATGCCAGGGCCTGATTTTCCTACGGGCGGCTTTATATGTGGTTATCGAGGCATTCGCGAAGCATATCATACGGGACGCGGAAAACTGATTTTGCGTGGCTTTATTCAAGTTGAAGACATGGAGGATCATCCGGATCGGGTTCGTCTAGCCATTGATGAAATTCCTTATAATGTCAATAAATCGCGTTTAATCGAACAAATTGCTGAACTCATCAACAACAAAACCATTACGGGTATTTCTGATTTGCGCGATGAATCGGATAAAGATGGCATGCGTATTGTTGTGGAGTTAAAACGTGGGGAAATTCCTGATGTCATTATCAATCAACTGTACAAATTCAGTGATTTGCAAGTGACCTTTGGGTGCAATATGTTGGCTTTGGATAAAGGTCTTCCGCGCACCATGACGATTAAGCAAATGATTGCGGCCTGGATTGAGCATCGCATTGATGTCGTGCGTCGTCGCACACGCTTTGAATTGAACAAAGCCGAAGCGCGTGCGCATATCTTAGAAGGCTATCTCAAAGCGATTGACCATTTAGATGAAGTGGTCAAATTGATTCGTGACAGTCAGAATCGCGATGAGGCACGTGCGCAATTGATCGCGCGTTTTGAGTTCACAGAGCGTCAAGCAAATGCCATTTTGGATATACGTCTTTATCAGTTGACAGGACTTGAGCATGATAAGCTCAGTGATGAATATCAAGAAATCTTGAAAAAAATTGATTATTATCGCGCTGTTTTAGCAAGCGAAGCGATGGTCAAAGACATTATCAAAGAAGAGCTTCAAGAGATTCAGAAGAATCATAAATCTGAGCGTAAAACACGCATTGTTGCGGCAGAAACTGAAGTCCAAATGGAAGATCTCATTGCCAATGAAGAAGTGATTATTACGATTTCGCAAGATGATTATATCAAACGGATGCCGATGGATACCTTCCGTGAGCAGCGTCGCGGTGGTCAAGGGATTACGGGCATGCAGTTGAAAAAAGAAGAAGATACAACTAAAGGACTTTATGTCGCATCTACGCATGATTATCTGTTAATTTTTACCAATTTAGGACGTTGCTACTGGTTAAAAGTGTGGCAGATTCCTGAAACAGGTCGTAAATCTAAAGGAAAGCCTCTTATTAATTTATTGGAAGACTTACGGCCCGAAGAAAAAATCGCTACTGTCTTGCGTGTTGCTTCTTTTGAAGAACAAGCGTGCATTTTGATGGCGACTAAACATGCCGTGGTGAAGAAGACAGCTCTGGAAGAATTCAGTAATCCGCGTCGTAAAGGGATTTGGGCTTTAGGTGTAGATGAAGGAGATGAAGTGGTCGCTGCGCGGTTGGTGAGACCGGAACAGCAAGTAATGTTGTTTACTTATCAAGGAATGGCCGTTCGTTTTGATGAAGGTAAAGTGCGTCCGATGGGACGTATGGCGCGAGGAGTCAAGGGAGCAACTTTACGTGATGAAAACGATTATATTGTAGGATGCGAAGTCGTTAATGGCGATGAGTCTGTTTTGGTTGTTTGTGAAAATGGATTTGGAAAACGTTCGCTTGTTGAAGATTTTCGTCAGACAAACCGTGGAGGCGTAGGTGTGCGTTCGATTATTACGAGTGAACGCAATGGTAACGTAGTGGGAGCGCTCTGCGTGACAGATCAAGATGGTATGGTGATGATATCGGCAACTGGACAAACGGTACGCATTAGCATGCGTGATTTGCGGGTCATGGGACGCAATACACAAGGGGTGAAGTTAGTTAATCTCAAAGAAGGAGATTATCTCGTGGCCATGCAAAAAGTAGAGGGTGAGGGTAGTGAAGAGTCGTTTGAATCAAGTACACCGATTGAAGAACCTGTGACAGCTGATAGTGTAGAAGAATAATAATACGCGAGGCGTGCGGCGCAGACTAAAGTCTACGCTACAACGCTTCGCGTTCTAACTAGTCAATTTTTATGATATACCAAAAATTCAAAGGACAATTCATTACTTTAGAAGGTGGGGAAGGCTCAGGCAAAACCACTCTTCAAAAACAATTAGCAGACTATTTAATCCAAGCGGGTTATGAAGTCATGACCACGAGAGAACCTGGAGGAACATCTTTAGGGGAAACAGTCCGCAATTGGGTTCTCAGCCAAGATCCTTCTATGCATATTGGCAGTGAAGCTGAACTCCTTCTTTTTTTAGCAGCCAGAGCTCAACATATTGAAGAAGTCATTCTGCCTGCTTTAGATGCAGGCAAAATTGTGATTTGTGATCGCTTTAATGATTCCACCATCGCTTATCAAGGGGCAGCACGTGGATTAGGAGTTAAGCATGTGCAGCAATTATGCCATTTAGTTTGTGGAGAAATCCTTCCTCAGCTCACTTTATTTTTAGATGTTCCACCTGAAGTGGGTCTTTTGCGGTCGCGTAATACAGCCAAAAGCCATGCTTCGCAGGGTAAATTGGATCGCATTGAATCCGAAGATTTAATTTTTCATGAGAAAATTCAGAAAGCTTTCGAAGTGTTAGCAAGTCGAGAACCATTACGTATTTATACGATCAATGCAGAACAACCTCAAGCCCATGTGCTCAAAGAAGCGATTCGTGTGATTGAAGAATTGATTTTATTACCTGTGCAAAAAAGATGGTATTCACTCCCATGGAAAAGACGACGCACTTAAATCCCACTTGTTTTTCGCAAATTCTAGGGAATGAAGAAATTAAAAAACAATTAAACTATATGCTCACTACAAGGGCTATTGGGCATGCACTTTTGTTTGCTGGGCCCGAAGGAATAGGCAAAAGTCTTTTTGCTTGGGCACTTGCTGCACGCTTGATGATGGAATATGATGCTAATTTAAGTCATACACATAAAATTCAAATCGGTCAGCATCCTGATGTACACATCTATCGTCCTGAGGGTAAATTAGGATTACATAGCATACAATCTTTGCGTCAACTAGGAGAAGAAGTCTATTTACCTCCTTATGAAGCCAGCTGGAAAGTCTTTATTATACATGATGCTGAACGCATGTTAAGCTATAGCGCGAATGCGTTGCTTAAAACCTTTGAGGAACCTCCTCCTCGCACTCTCATCATTTTATTAAGCCGTTCACAAGCTGCTTTGCTTCCCACTATTTTTTCGCGTTGCCGTACCTTGCATTTTCAACCTCTTTCTTCTGCTTTGATTGAAGAATCTTTGCAGCAACGTTATGCATTAGATCCATCAGTGTGTGCTAAGCTCGCTAACCAAGCACAAGGATCATTGGGAAAAGCTTTACGTTTAGCTGAACAAGGAGGAGACACCATACGCACTTATGTTCTTCAACTTTTAGCGCAAGGTCCGCTAGGAAATTATCGTTTGTTGCAAGAAGCTGTGAATAAACTAGCAGAGCGCTTAGAAACAGTTAGAAAGCAAGTGGAAGCGTCTGCACAAGAAGAACTTTGTAAGATGCCTATGGATCAACTCTCTGCACCTCAGCAGCATGCTATTGAAAAAGAATTAGAAGGACTTGTTTCTCTCGCTTTAACTCAAGAAGCACAAGCCATATTTGAGTATGTCTTATCGTGGTATCGTGATCTTGAATTGTTATTAGTGGGAGGAAAAATTCAGCAGCTGACCAATTCCGATTTTTATCCTGAGCTAGAGCAATCCATTCAACGTGGAGAATTTAAGCCTCTCCATGTAGTTTACAAAGCTGTAGAAGAGGCAAATTTAGCTTTACAACGATCGACTTCTTTTTCGCTTTGTTTAGAGAACTTGTTGCTTAAACTGGGGCGCGTAAATTAAATTTGTTGCTCAATAAATAATTGCCCGCTTGTTGTTTCAAGGCGAATTTCAATTTGATAATCCTCTCTTGATTTGTAAGAAGTATAGCAATATGTCGACCAACACCAAATTGATTTCTGCATGCCATACACTTTAATGGAACCGGAAGAAGTTTTGGCTTTCACTTCTGCAAAGACAGTATTTGGCAATTTAAGATGAATATCACCCGATGTTGTTTTGATCACAAGTGCGGTTTTCTCTGCTAAAGGACTTTTCAAATCAAGCGTAATATCTCCGCTGGTCGATTGGAGTTCTACGACAGCTAAAGCGGGAAGGGATCCCTTTAGCCAAATATTGATTGGGCCGGAAGTGCTTTGTAGTTTGAATTGGCTTAAAGCAGGAAATTGACCATTTAAATCAAAAAAAGCCCCTTTGGGAGAGACTTGACGCGTGATTCTAGCTAGCTGAGGATAGTTGCCTTTTAGTAAATAGTGAGGAGTAGTATCTGTTGAATCAAATTCTTGTCTCTCTTGGTCGATAATGTATTCTTCAGCTAAGATAGAGAAAGTAAATAATAAACAAATGAAGAAATAAATATGTTGTTTTTGATCGAGAATGAACTTCATCATGTTAAATGCTCTTTAAATTTTCTCTTTCTTTTAACACAAAATTCAGATAAAAACATCCTAAAATAAATTGGGGGAGATGTTACAAAAATAACATTTCGCAGGACCATCTGCCTAAATCGAGGGGATAAATCTATGACATTTTCCATCATAGAGTTTTTGCAGTCCGGAGCAATTATGAGCTTGCCCGAACAAAAACTGTTGATAGGGTGGGGGGAGAAACAGCAAAGAACAAATGGACAAAAGCCTGCTTTCTATTTCACTGATTTTTTTCTTAAAACAAAACAACCATGGATTCAATATACGCATACTTTAGAAATGTCTTGGGATGATTTTGAAGAGTATTTATCGGAGATAACTTCTCTTCCTATTTGTGAATGGACAATTGATTCTTCTAGCGATTTTCAACACACCTTCAATCAATTACTCGATATCTTAAAAAGTGGGCAATTAGAAAAAGCTGTTCCTTATGTATTTACACGTTCTTCTACTCAAATGACAGGGGAAAGATTACGCGCTTGCTTAAGCAAAGGATTGGCGTCTGTTAAGAAAGGGAATGGTTATCTCTATGGATGCTGGGATCAGGCTTCAGGAGTATTAGGCGTGACACCTGAATTGCTATTCTCACATGAATCTCATCAACCTCAACGTTTACATACCATGGCTCTTGCGGGAACTTGTTCACGAGAGTGCTCGCATGAAGAACTCATGAAAAGTGCCAAAGATCAACATGAGCATTATGTTGTCGTGCAAGGCATTTGCCAAGCTCTACAAAAATTAGGCGTTGTTCTTGTAGGAGCTTTACAAATATTGCCTTTATCCAAGCTTGCGCATCTCATGACACCGATTGAAATCGATTTAATGGAAGCTTTCGATTTTGATCAACTCGTGCGAGAACTGCATCCCACACCCGCTTTAGGAGCTTTTCCTCGCCAAGAAGGCTGGGCGTGGTTAGAGTATTACCAGCAACAGATGCCGCGTGATTATTATGGAGCTCCCCTTGGTTATCATGATCCTCAAAGCGGACTTTCACAATGCTTTGTGGGTATTCGCAACATTCAATGGAATGACAAAGGGATACGCATTGCTGCAGGAGGTGGAGTAGTAAAAGAGAGTACCTGGGAACAGGAATGGCAAGAAATTCAACTTAAAATGAAAGCAATTCGCGCATTATTCGATTTATGACGCTTACTAATAATATTCTAGCTAAGAATGTTTTACATGCTTTGATTCAACAAGGTGTGCATGAATTTTGTATATGCCCCAGCAAACAAAATGCTCCTTTGGTGTATCCCTTAACGAAAGCTTCTCATCTCAAAATTTATTATTGGCCTGAAGAACGTTCAGCTGCTTTTTTTGCTTTAGGGCGCATTAAAGCAACGGGAAAACCTGTAGCAGTAGTCACTACCTCCGGTACAGCTGCCGGTGAATTGCTGCCTGCCGCGATGGAAGCGCATTATACAGGCCTTCCCTTGGTTCTTGTCACGGCTGATCGACCGCGTCGTTATCGGGGATCAGGAGCTCCTCAATCAGCTGAACAAGTAGGATTATTTGGTTGCTATGCGCATGCGCAACTTGATTTAGAGCATGAAGATGATTGCCAATTCGAGAATTGGAAAGGGCAAGGTCCTTTGCATCTCAATGTGTGCTTTGAAGAACCACAGGATAAATTTTGCCAAGAAATTGTGTTGGATTCTTCTTTACTTATTGGCTCATTTGAATCGACACTTCCTACTTTTGATGCAATTGAGAGCTATCTCGCTTTTTTAAAACAAGTGCGTTTTCCTTTAGTCATTGTAGGAGCGCTTGCCCCTTCTCAACGTGAAGAAGCAATTCGTTTTCTTTTGCACTTGCAAGCACCTGTTTATGCAGAAGCAGTTTCTCATATTCGTGAGGATTCCCGTTTAAAGTCTTTGTTGATTAGTCAAGAACGATTGATTTGGAAATTATCTGCGCAGTATGGTTATGCAATTGACGGCATTTTACGTATAGGTGGTATACCCACTTTACGGTTATGGCGTGATTTAGAAATGAATCCACATAAACTCCATCTTTGTTTTATCAGCGAACAGCCCTTTTCGGGTTTAAGTTGGTCAACAGTAACGCACACAGATTTGCGCGCGTTTTTTGCATGGGCCCAAACATTGCCATCTTCTGCAACTTATCCTTACACAAATTGGCAACAAGCTGATCAAATCATTCATCAAGCGGTATTGAAGCTATTTCAAGAAGAACCACAGGCAGAACCCAGTTTAATTCATCAGCTGTCTACTAAAATGGCAAAAGGATCCAAAGTATATTTAGGAAATAGTATGCCAATCCGTGATTGGGATTTAGCCGCCACTTACGAAGCGCGTCATTATCAAATGTCTGCAAGTCGAGGATTAAATGGGATAGATGGTCAATTTTCGACTTTCTTGGGATATAGCTCCCTCGAGCAAGATAATTGGGCGATTTTGGGAGATTTAACAGCCCTTTATGATTTAGTAGCTCCATGGATTACCTCTCAACTATCCGATCTGGTGCTCTACATGGTGATTATCAATAATAAAGGATCCGATATTTTTACACGGATGTTTGCGCATCCTGCTTTTCAGAATAAGCATCAGCTTTCTTTTGAACCACTCGCACGTTTTTGGCAATGGCATTATGAAAATTGGACAGAAATTCCGGATCAAGTTAAAACAAATCCGGGAGGACATCTCATTGAGTTAATGCCTGACATAGCAGCCACAAGCAGATTTTGGCAAAAACTAAATGCGTTATGAAAAAGACCATTATTTGGAGCATTCCAGGATTTTTAGGCTTAGCAGCAGATTGGCAACTTTTGCCCTCTCAAGCCTTACAAGGAATAAATCCTTACGCTTTTCCACTTTCTAGTTTAGCAGATTGGGCTCGCCATTTTAACATTTGGATGAGTGAACAAACACAAGCGCCAGAAATTTTAATGGGTTATTCGATGGGCGGACGATTAGCTCTGCATGCTTTAATAGATCGACCTTCTCAGTGGAAAGCTGCCATTATTGTGTCAGCGCATCCTGGTTTAAGTGAAGCCAAAGAACGTGAAAAGCGTCAAGCACGCGATCAACAATGGGCACAACGTTTTGCGCAAGAAGAGTGGACAAGCTTAATCCACGCGTGGAATCAACAAGAGATTTTCGCGCAAGACACTTATTGCTTTGAAAGACGAGAAGTGGATTATCAACGTGAAAAACTTGTGCACTGTTTAACACACGGGTCTTTAAGTCAACAAGAAGATTTACGTCAAAAAATTCAGCAGTTGACTTTGCCTATTCTATGGGTTACGGGTGGTAAAGATTTAATTTACAATAACTTAGCTCAGACGTTGTCTTTCTCTCACCCACTGTCGCAATGGATAAGCATTGCACATGCCGGTCATCGTGTTCCTTGGTCGCAACCTCAAGTTTTTATTGATTTTATTTACAAATTTTTAAATAAGTTATAGATTTTGTTTATCATAAGTTTTTGTGTTTAAGTAATTTAAGTTAAATCTGTTTATAAGGTTAAAAACATTTAAAATAAAAAATTGACGAATTCCAGAGGTTTAGCTATGGTCACAATTGACTAAGCAAATGGTTTTTGCGCCCTTCTACACCCTTTTTTGGTCTACACACGACTGTGCGTCTACCTATTTGATGGATGAGTTCTCTCTCAATTAAAAGTAACAGGTTGAATTTCTTTTGAAGCTAGATCTGTTAAGACCCTAATTTTAAGCAAGGAGATTAACTATGCCAGCAAGAAGCACTACTAGATCTAGGTCTAAAGCTAAAGCTAGAGCTAAACCTAGAACAAAATCATCACAATATCAAGCAACAAGAAAAGCTTCTCAAACTTCTGCAAGAAGAACAACTACACAAACTTCAGCAAGAAGAGCAGCTTCTCCAACAAGAAGATCAGCTTCTTCGACTTCAACAAGAAGCACAGCTGCCAGCAGATCAGCAGCGGCTCGTAAAGCTGCTTTAGCTCGTTGGGGACATCGTCCTGCAACAAGTACCGCTAAACGTTCTACAACAATTTCTTCTAGAACATCTTCTAGAAGCCGTACAACCGGTATGAGCCGTCAAGAAGCTGGTCGCCTTGGAGCAGAAGCTCGTTGGGGACGTCGTGAAGAAAATCGTACTTCTGCTCGTCCAAGCAGCCGTACTACTTCTCGTACAACTACAAGCCGTACAACTCGTACAAGCCGTCAAGAAGCAGGACGACGTGGAGCAGAAGCTCGTTGGGGCCGTAGCAATGAAACAAGACGCTCTCCTTCTCAAGCTCGTTCTAACCAAGCGCGCACAAATCGTCCAGAGGGAAGATGGGAACAGCATGGTTTAAATTCTTTTAATCCACGTCATAATCAAGAGCGTACAAGCCGCCAAGAAGCAGGACGACGTGGAGCAGAAGCTCGTTGGGGACATATTGATACAGCAAGACGTTCTTCTTACAGTGGCAGCCCAAGCCGTTTAAGCCGTCAAACAACGACGCAAAATAGCATAGCACGTACAGGACGTACTCAAAATGAAAGAAATCAAAATCGTACTTCTTCTCGCATAAGCCGTCAAGAAGCTGGACGACGTGGAGCAGAAGCTCGTTTGGGAGGACGTCAAACAAATCAAAATAAAACTAACAGACGTCAAGAGCTAAATCGCCGAGGTGCAGATACTCGTTGGGGTCGTGATTTCAACGAAGAAAGAGATTATAGCAGAAACAATATAAACAGACAAAATCGCCAAGGCAATCGCCACAATGATAATGCTTCTTTGTGGGGGTTTGACTATGAAGAAAACGATAGACAAGGTCAATTTGGCAATGAATTAGAAGATGCTACTTTTGATTACTATTCTGGTCGTTATTAATCTTATTGAGTGAGGAAAGGTGCTATGCCTTTCCTCATTCTCTCTCAAATCAATTATCTTAAAGATATCAAAGCGATTTTAAAATATTTATTCTTCCTATCCTACCGCTTGCGATCTTGCTTACCCTGTTATTTTAATAGACTTCTTTCAAAACTGGTGATGTTTGATCTTTTTTATCTTTGCTTGATCTTGAATTTTTGATTTTCTTTGCCTACCCTAGACGGGTATGTCAAAGAAAATCAAAAATTCAATCTCAAACAAATCTGAAAAAATCTCAA
>JASBUW010000001.1 GCA_030147755.1 Parachlamydiaceae bacterium | reverse complement strand
TATCGACGTGGCGGTTTGGCACCTCGATGTCGACTCATCGCATCCTGGGGCTGAAGAAGGTCCCAAGGGTTTGGCTGTTCGCCAATTAAAGCGGTACGCGAGTTGGGTTCAAAACGTCGTGAGACAGTTTGGTCCCTATCTTTTGTGGGCGTAGGATACTTGAGAGGAGCTGCTCCTAGTACGAGAGGACCGGAGTGGACGAACCAATGGTGAGCCAGTTGTTCTGCCAAGAGCATTGCTGGGTAGCTATGTTCGGAACGGATAAGCGTTGAAAGCATATAAACGCCAAGCCTCCCTCAAGATAAGGTATCCCAATGAGACACCATATAGACGATGTGGTAAATAGGTTGGGTGTGTAAGCACAGCAATGTGTTCAGCTTACCAATACTAATCAGTCCATCGGCTTGACCACCTTTTTTTTCTGAAGGATGAATGACATTCCCTTCAGCACTTTTCTAAGTGTGGTCGCAAATTAAAATCAAGCGTTGTGAAGATCCTTTCTTCAAGCGTTGTTTTTTGTCAGTCAGTTTTAATTGACTAAAGATTAACTTATTTCTTGCTTGGTGACATTAGAGAAAGGGAAATACCTGATCCCATCCCGAACTCAGAAGTCAAGCCTTTCATCGCCAATGGTACTGCACACAAGAGTGTGGGAGAGTAGGTCGTCGCCAAGCTTTTTTCTTTCGCCCGTGAAAACGTCAGTTTTCTCGGGCTTTTTTATTTTTGTGGATTTTGTGAACGAGGTGGACTTCTTGGACTAAAGTAGACATAAAAGTTTGTAAAAACTCTTCAAGTTTTATAAATTTAGCTAGTTAAATAATTTTGCAACTGTCTCATATGGCCCACGTTATCCACGAAGTCCCCGTTGTCCACAATTCTCTTTTGAAAGTTATTGAAAAAATTAATAAAGGATTCATCAAAATTTAATTTTTTTTGTTTATAATAAAATTTTTGAATAGCTTTAAACAATTTATTAAAAAGGTGTGTTATGCAAACTAATTTAAATACCTTACCGACAGAAATACTTTTTCTCGTGTTTTGCCATTTGCCTCAAAAAGAAGTCGCTAATTTGCGATTAACGGATCAAACGTTGAACATAATTGCAACAGCGTTTCTACTAAGTCAAGGGAATAAAGAAAAATTAGAAATATTTCGCAAACTTGACTTTCGACAAATATCTTCTCTTACCCAAGAGCCTAAGCATCTAATTGGCACTTTTGAAGATAGCTTGAAAAGTATGGACACAATCTCTAAATTGATAAAAATTGCTAATATGACAATGGCATTAAATCCTGAAGCTTTATCTATTAGTGACATGTTTAAATTACAAATGGTATTAAATGCAGAGCAAAAGAAAATAGAGCAAACAACACAAGCGATCCTGAATCAATTTACACAAGTAACAAGACAATTACAAGGATAAATGTGTGTGATTCATAGACATCGTTTCAACTTTCTCACTTGTAAATCAAGATAATAATTCTGTTCTTGAATTTTTTCTTGTTCAGCATCATAAAGTGCCTCTACTTCTTCTCTTAATGGAGTGATCGATGTCAATTCGCAGGCTTTATCCACAGGAGTTTTTCCTCCCAAAGCACTATGAGGTCTATGCTAATTATAATCATGCTGCCATTGCTGAAGCTGATCTTCAAGATCTCTAGCTTTAATATCTACTACGGAATAAAACTCTTGTAGATCTGTTTGCTGAGATCTTTCTACTTTTCCATTAAGATGTGGGCTAGCTGGTTTAACAGGGCGAAATTTTATTGCCCATTCAATAAGCAGTTCTTGAACCTTATAAGCGAAAAATTCTTTGCCTCGATCTGTTTGAATCCTCTGAATGGCAAATGGCATTTCTTCTATGACTGTCCGCTTGGACAAGCTTTCGCTAATCGAATAAGAGATAAATTTAGGCCTATTGGCGCTCCCATTACCGATTTTTGAATTCACTTGTGTATAGCCATTGTCCAAATTACTCCTGTACTATCTTAGATCAAAAGTAATCCCATCGTCCTTCTTTGTAATTCCTATTTCTTTTCTTTCGCCTTTTACATATTCTCCTTCATAAATATCCCCATTATGAAAAGTGTATTTACCTCTTCCATGAGGTTTGTCATCTACAAAATCCCCTTCATAGATATCTCCATTAGGATAAGTGGCTTTACCTTTTCCATGCTGTACGCTACCTACAAAATCTCCTTCATAGGTTTCTCCATCAGGAGAAGTGAGTTTACCTTTTCCTGTACGTTCGCCCCCTACAAAATCCCCTTCATAGATCTCTCCATTAGAAAAGATACTCTTACCTTGTCCATGAGGTGCGTCACCTACAAAATCTCCTTCATAGACGTATCCATTAGGGGAAGTGTATTTACATCTTCCATGAGGGTTGCCATCTACAAAATCCCCTTCATAGATATCTCCGCTAGGATAAGTGTATTTACCTCTTCCATGACGTTGGCCATCTACAAAATCCCCTTCATAGACGTATCCACTAGGATAAGTGGCTTTACCTTTTCCATGAGGTTTGCCCTCTACACATTCCCCTTCATAGCTTTCTCCATTAGGGAAAGTATATTTACATTTTCCATTTACATGAGGTTTGCCATCTACAAATTCCCCTTCATAGACTTGTCCGCTAGGCCAAGTGAATTTACCTTTTCCATGAGGTTTGCCCTTTACACATTCCCCTTCATAGACCTTTCCATTAAGCCAAGTGTATTTACCTTTATGAGGTTTGCCATCTACAAAATTCCCTTCATAGATATCCCCATTATGAAAAGTGAATTTACCTTTTCCATGAGGTTTGCCCTCTACAAAATCCCCTGTATAAACTTTCCCATCCAAGAAAATGCATTGGCCTTTCATATGCAATTTGCCTTCATCTTCAGCAATACGACAGGTCCCTTGATACTCGTATGCATTTACCAAATTTGCCCCATCCCTAGTCCCAATATGAGAAGTTGAAATCTCTTTGATTTGGTTCACAGAAGAGAAAGCATTTGCCTGACAACTATTGCTTGCTAAATCCATTGACTCGTTTTGCGGCGTAGACGAGTTAACGGATTGTGAAACATCAATTTTCGGTAATTTAACTCTTCTCGTTTCAGACTTAGAATAAGCGTCTATTTTTCTTTCGTTACCTAAAGGAGTGACAGGAGAGGGCGTGGAAAGTAGAGATACAGTAGCACTTAAAAGTGAAGTTTGACTTGGTTTAGCATCTTCATTTTTGTAATAAATTCGATTATTAGAAAAATTATAATTTACAATTTCGCACATAACATTTCCATTTATTATATCAATTTTAAATTATCAAAAACAAAAATACAATACATAATTGTATTTATATTTACTATATTATGCAAGCTTTATATGATAGCAAGACGTTAATCAAAGCAATTCTATACTCAAAAACTTAGTTTATTTTATATATTATCTATACATGATTGAAACATTAGAAGTCACGCAGTTAATAACTAACCATTCCGCTAGTCGTCAAAATTTTAACGCAGAGACTGCAAAGATACGCGAAGGTGCAAAGGAAAACAAAATAAGATAGATTCTACAATTGTATAAGAGGTTTGTGCATAATTTTTAATTTATTTTATTTCTTCTTGTTTTCC
>JASBUW010000121.1 GCA_030147755.1 Parachlamydiaceae bacterium | reverse complement strand
TTTTTCCGTTGGTGGCGTTCTTCCTTTCTACAATTAAATTGCATCAACCCTATCCTAAAACTCATTCATAATGGTCTCGATTAACATGATGTATGACTCTGCTTCAGTCATTTATCTTAAAGGTTGTCGCCAACACAACCTTAAAAATATTTCTTTAACTCTTCCTAAACAGGCCATTTCTGTTTTAACAGGAGTAAGCGGATCCGGTAAATCTTCTCTTGCTTTTGATACTTTATTTGCTGAAGGACAACGTCGCTACTTAGAGTATCTTTCTTCTCAAGCACGCACGTGGATTAAACAAATTGCTAAACCTGAAGTGGATTTAATCGAAGGTCTTTCTCCTACCTTAGCGGTGGGACAAAAACGCTATGAGCTCTCTCCACGTGGAACAATCGCCACTTATACTGATATTTATGAGTTATTTGCTTTATTATTTGCTACAATTGGCGAACAGCATAGTCCCCATACAGGCAAACGCTTGCTTCGTTATTCTCGTCAAGAAATCATTGACTTGATTTTGCGCGATTATCCTCCAGGCACGCGTCTTCAATTGTTAGCCCCCCTTAAATTGCAACGAGAAAATATCCAACAGGCAGTGGCTCGTCTTCAGCAAATGGGATTTATTCGTCTACGCATTCAAGGAGAAGAGTGGACCAGTGAAATGCCGCTACCCCCTCTTGATTCTCACTCTTCTCTAGACGTTGTGGTGGATCGCGTCGAAATGAAGGAAGGGATTCGAGAGCGATTAGCCACTTCTATGGAAACGGCTCTTGATCTCAGTCAAGGCATTCTTAAAGTCTTAGAAGGACGCGAAGGTCCTTTACGTTATTTTACCGAAATTTATGTATGTCCTGAAACTTCTTTAAGTTTTGCTCCTTTAAAACCTGTCGACTTTAATTTTAATTCTCCACATGGAGCTTGTCCACTTTGTCAAGGACAAGGAGGACAAGAACAAGTCAATGCCTCCCTTTTGTTGACACAGGCAATTCCTTCTTTGCTGGAACATGTACGTTCAATTCTCGATCACTTACCCAAGAAAATTGTTTCTGCTTTTCAACCTCTCTTACAACTTTTTTTGGATCAAAAAAACATTCAAGAAGACACTCAAGTGAAAGACATTTCAACTCAAGTTTTAGAAGAATTTCTATACGGTTCTTCGCAAATTTTCGACGTTTCCTATATGCATCAAGGCGAAATGCAGCATGTACGGACCACATGGCAGGGATTTATTCCTTTTTTAAATCGCTTGCTGCAAGACAAAAAATCTAAAGGCAATCTCAGCGAACTAGATTTTGTTGAATGGACCACTTGTGCCGCTTGTCAAGGGGCTCGCCTTAAACCGGAAAGCTTGGCCTGCTTGATCCAAGGCCAAAATATCGATGAGCTCTGTCAACGCACTGTTTCACAATGTTTGCAAGACATACAAACATGGCAATTTACAGGCAAAGAAGCGCTCATCGCCAAAGATATTCTTCCTGCCATTAACAAGCGTTTAGGCTTTTTACAACAAGTGGGATTAGGCTATTTGGAGCTCAATCGTCAAGGCAAAACATTAAGCGAGGGAGAAGCGCAACGCATTCAACTTGCTTCTCAAATTGGTGCTAAATTATCGGGAGTGATTTACATATTAGATGAACCCTCGCTAGGATTACATCGACAAGACATGCAATATTTACAACAAGTGCTACGTGAATTAAAAGAACTGGGCAATACGGTCGTGCTGGTAGAGCATGAACGCAGTTTAATCAGCCAAGCGGATCACATTGTAGAATTAGGACCTGGTGCCGGGCAACATGGCGGGGAGATCACTTTTCAAGGCTCTTATCAAGAGTTATTGCACGATTCCACCAGTTTGACAGGTCAATGGTTGAGTGGACGCAAAACATTTGCGACTTCTCCGCGTCGTAAAGCCAAGAAAAACGGATTGCATGTTAAAGATGTCTCTTTGCATAACCTACAGCATTTTTCCGTTAAAATTCCTTTAGGTTGTTTAGTGGGATTTTGCGGTGTCTCTGGCTCCGGCAAATCGACTCTTGTGATAGATCTCATTGGAAATTCTCTACAAAAACAATTGTCTCATTCGACTCCTATTCCTTTTCTAGAAGGATATGAAGATATTCAACGCGTCATCATAGGACAAAAGCAAATCGAACGTTTCTCAGCGCGTTCGATTCCTGCCACTTATGTCGAGCTCATGACACCTTTAAGGCAGCTATTTGCAGAAACACGCTTAGCCAAAGCACGTGGTTATACAGCCTCTCGTTTTAGCTTAAATAAGCGAGGAGGCCGTTGTGAAGCCTGTGAAGGCTTAGGACAAGTGCGTGTCAATATGCAATTGATGTCTGATTTATTTATTCCTTGTGAAGTCTGTCAAGGCCAACGCTATAATTATGAAACTTTGCAAATTTTATGGGAAAATCGGTCGATAGCGGATGTATTAAATTTATCCATTGAACAAGCAGTGCAAATCTTTCGCTATATTCCTACGTTAGCGCCTACGCTAGAGCTCATGCAAGAATTGGGATTAGGTTATTTAACGTTAGGACAACACTTTAATACATTATCAGGTGGAGAAGTACAGCGTCTTAAATTAGTCTCTGACTTGATGACTAAAACGCATGAACCTACTTTATACATTCTAGATGAACCCTCAGCAGGGTTACACTTTGAAGATATTGAAAAGTTGTTGTTGATTCTTCATCGATTAGTTGATCAAGGACATTCTGTTTTTATAATTGAGCACCATTTAGATATGTTGCGCCAAGCAGATTGGCTCATCGAATTAGGACCTGGCGGAGGACCGAATGGAGGGCAGCTCTTGTTTGAGGGAACCCCTCAACAATTAGCGAAAAAGGCCACTCCGACAGGGAAAATTTTGTAAAATTTTATAATTTGTTCATTTGAATGAACGTAGACACTGCTTCCCGGGCAAATTCCCCTATAGCACGCTGCATCACAGGCTGAGCGGCCTCCGGCAACTCAGCTTGAATGATCAGAGCAGCTTGTAAAACATTTTTCAAAGCATCAACAGCCACTCTTGAGACATCTCCGAAAGCCATCATTCTTATGACCGCTTCATTTAAAGGTTCGCTAGAAACCTTGTCTTTATTGAAATCATTTTTAACTTTAAAGATATCCATAATCAATTTAGTGACATCTTGATCAGAACTCGCTAAATTCGCATCTCGTGTCACACCAAGCATTCCTGATCGAGAATCAATGACATAGTACAAACGTCCCTTTTCATTTGCCCTAGCTTCATTCACTCGCCCCATGACAGTTAAAATATTCTCTATAGATTGAATACTTTCTCCACTTGGATTATCTACTCGCATATAAAACCTCCTGTTAATAATTTAATTTTAAAACAGAGAAGTTAAAATATTGTTAACAACAATTAAATTTTTAAAAAATTAATTTACTATTGCAATTAGATGTTTTCTATAAATCTAAACCTGTGAACGGTGGACATGGGTGGACTTCGTGGACGACGTGGACCTCGTAAACATAACGAAAAGCTTTATGTCCACGCCGTCCACTCTTTTGCAATCTACGATGGGTTGGCGTTGTTCAATCTTGCGCGAGAGGATTCTTTTTTACTTTTAATTCTTCAATATCTTCTGGTTCGATTGCCACCGCATTGTTAACAGGAAGAATGCAGTCTAAGCCCAAATATTTGATTGTTTTTACAATTCCCTCTTTTATGGAAGAGGGACAACCTCCTGTGTTTAACTGTGCCACTTGATCAGTTAATTGTTGGTTGCGCTGTTGTGCTAATTGTAAGTTTGCAATCAATTTTGTTTGATTTTTGTCGAGTTTCTCTTTTTCTTTTTTCATTTCTTTATATTTATTCTCAACTCTCTCTAATCTATCAGGCACGCCTTCTAATTTTTTACTTCGCTCATGTAAATCATCATAGGAAGATTTTAACTCGTCATAACTCTCTTGTAATTCTTCACAACTAGCGGATTTTTTCATTGCCTCTTCCGCCATCCCTTCTAAGCTTTCCTCATAAGAATTGATATCGCCTTGCAATTTTTCAATACGCTTCTGTTGCCAATCAATTAACTGTTGAGCGCTTTCTAGATCATCTATCTCTAATTGCTGACCAAGCTTAACTTTCTCCAAAATAGCTTGATAACGTGGATCTTGAGGATTGATTCCCGAATTCATTTGTACCAGTCCTGCAGGAATGACCGCCACGCCAGCTCGATGTCCAATCGGAGGTGAACTCATACTAACCTCTTTGAAATTCAATGTTTTTGTAAAATTAGAAGCACATGTGGCAAAATAAAATCATAAATTTTTTTAGCTAAAATATAAATAACAATAGAACATAAAATAGCTCCTGCCACGGGAGCCAAATAAAGTAAAATAGCAATGGCAATCAAACTGATAGGGTGAAGAAAAGTTTGTTCTACCTTGGACCACGTATAATCAGATAGTTTCTGATGAATGGCTTCTGGAATATGTACTAACCAATTGATGGATTGATGCGCCACTTCATGAAGAGCTATTACTCCTTCTTTAGCTAAATTTGTCAAAATTGTTGTTATTTTTTGAGCTGAACCATAGATTTCTTCTAAGACACCTTTCTTATGCACTAATTGCTGAAGATTTTCTTGAATAGCGTCCTGTTTTTGCCGAATATCATGAAATGTTTCTTGTGCTACAACTTGCTTAACTTGAATCTTCTCTTGAAGGTCTTGCATCTCTTCTTTGAGTTCTTCAATATGATTGAATTTTTCTTGGATAACTGGATCTTCAACTTTTTCTAGCGTTTGCCGAATCTTTTGTTGGTTATTGACAAGAGTGGGCTTAATAACCTCTATGGCTTGTAGGTGTTTATCCATTTTTTGATGAGATTGGCCGATCTGACCTATCAGACGCTGTATACGCTGTCTTTGTGCTTCGTCCGGATCCTGAGCATTCTGCTGATGCTGTACCCTATTTGCATGATGAACAATAGGATTAGGATTAAGATTGACCATCACGTTCCTCAAATTTGAAAACGCTCTCAAAACGCTTACTTTAGCAAGTATTTAAGTTATTAAAAAGCATTCTTTTTATTTTTAAATTTTTATCTCTGTGTTCTCTGCGTACTCTGTGGTCATTTATTAACTCACCTTACGCAAACTGAAGTTTGGACAATTGTAGCTAATCGCGGCAGCGATCAAAAGTGGGAAGCCCCGCGTGAAGCGAAAGGCCGGTTAGGCCTGTAGCGGAACGTGGGGAATCAATCCATAATAAAATG
>JASBUW010000192.1 GCA_030147755.1 Parachlamydiaceae bacterium | reverse complement strand
CCGCAGTGCAATATTGTTATGTTAAATCCCAGAACGAGCGCTAAACGCGCTCGGTCTGGGCTAATGCAGTTATAGTGCTACCGCACAAATGGCAAACAGACTTATGGGTAATAGGATGGGTTCTCCTTCGCACTCCAAACGCTTCGCGTCTTGCCAAAAAATCACCTAAAGGTTTTGCCTAACAACAGAGTTGTTGTTTGGCGAATATCTTATAAGCTATCAATGATAAAAATTTGTTCAGCTTTTCCAGTTCTTAAGCTATAGACAGATCCAACAATAATAATCTGGCCAGACCGTATAGCATTTGCAATACTTGGCGATTTTATGATCAGTTGATTAGCTGCGTAAGCAACATTGGCTATCGTAGCTTCGGCAAGTGCGTTCGGACCATAAATATCAATGCCGGCAGCCACAATGGCTTTTTCAATAGGAATAAGTACTGCGTTAAGGACACCATTTTCTGGATCTACCACACCACCGTTTATTCTTAAACGATCAAGTGCGCCAATGACTGCTCCACAGTCCTCATGCCCCATCACAACGACTGTTGTGACATCCCAAGTGTCAACTGCGAATGCAATACTATCGATCACTTGATCACCCGCGGTATTACCTGCTACACGAGGACAGAAAATTTTACCCAATCCTTGATTGAAAATAAGCTCCGGAGGAGTTCTTGAATCAGCACAAGAAAGGACAACATAAGCAGGATTTTGACCATTTACTGTTTCCTTTCTTTGCTGAATATATTTAGGGTTTTTAATAAATCTCCTATTAGCTTTCTGCAGAGCATGCCAATCATCTATTGGTGCATATCCATGCCAACCCCCGCCACCTCTACATCCACATCCACAGCCTGCAGCTTGAACATCTACATTTGAAAAGATAATCACGAGTAACATGAGAAAAAATCTAAATTTTGTCATAGGTCACCTACCCCTTTGTTGTTTTTGCATGATTTTGAGCTCATTATGTATTTGGGTTTTTAAATTACAATATGAAATATAAAAATTATTTTAAAATTTGCCGAATAATAGAGAGTATTGTCGGACACACCTCACAAGCTTGCGTTATTTAGAGCAAGGAGCGATATTCTTTAGCGCATCCTCTGCGGCATCTTTATAAAGCTGATGCAAAGTAGGGAAATTAGGAGCTGAAAAAACCAAATCTTTAATCGTTTTTTGAGTTTCTACTAAGCCTACTGCATAATGAATAATTTCAGTGGCTAAAGGACCGGCAATATGAATTCCTAAAATTTTTAAAGTTTGTTGATCAAATATCAATTTTAAAAACCCTCGAGCATCTAATATATTTCCTCTTGGAGTATTTTCATAAAAAGCATAACCCTTCCCATAGGAGATTCCCTTTTCGATTGCTTGTTCTTCACTTAGTCCTATTGCACCAATTTCCGGCATAGAATAAATACCATAAGAAAGCAATTCTGGTAATTGAGAAGTTTGTAAATCAAACATATGGCTGACGGCAATTCTTCCTTCATCCATTGCGACATTTGCTAAACCTGGAGGACCAATCACATCACCTGCTGCGTAGATATGAGGGATATTTGTTTGGTATGTTTTAGGATCAACAATAATATGTTTTTTATGATTGTATTTGATGCCTATTTTATCTAGCTGGAGATCATCAATATTTCCCATGCGATTAGCAGCATATAATAGCATATCGGCATGTACAATTTCCTGATTACTTAGAGCAATGCTCAACAATTCTTTTTTATTTTTGGGTTTATGAATAGATGTGACAGTACAATCAAATAAAACTTCTACATTTCGTTTTTTTAATTGATCTAAGACATAATGAGCGATTTCTCGATCAACATGTGCCAGAAATTGAGAACTTGCATTGATAAAAAAAACTTTTTTTCCCATGACCGAAAAAATTGAAGCGTACTCAAAACCAATAATTCCCATCCCTACAATGCAAATGGACGCAGGAAAATAAGGCATCTGTAAAATCGTGCTCACATCATGTATACGTTCGCCATCAAAAGGGATTTCTGCTGTTTTAGCTACCTGGCTTCCAGTTGCTAAGAGAATATATTTTCCTGAAATGACTTCTTCTTTTTCTCCTAAAATGCGAAGATGATGAGAGTTTTTTTCGCTAAAAGTTGCAATTCCCTGATAACAGTCAACATGATGTCTATCTAAACGAGTTTTAACGCTTTCTGAGGCTAATGTAGATAATTCCTTAGCTCTGTGAAAAAAAGTTTGAAGTGGCATTTTAATTCGAGGATCTTTACCAAATAACTTTTGATCAGTTTCTTTAGATAAGTGATAAGCTGTATCTTTTAAAACCTTAGCGGGAAGCCCTCCATGTGTGGCAGCTCCTCCATAACTGGGCTTTTTCTCAATCAAAGCAATTTTCTTATGACAGCTTGCTGCCCTGAGAGCTGCTTTTTCTCCTGCGGGTCCGGATCCCACTATAATAAGGTCATAAGTTTTCATGTATTTTCTTAGCTCAATAAAAATATTTAAAAATTAGCTAATCAATTTAGATAAGGCTTCCGGATAGCAAGAGAAGATGATGAGTGCCGCAAAAGAAACTCCTCCGACTAGAGCTGCTGGCCAAAAATGAGGCGTAGCTTTTTTCTCTTCATCAGGAACTTCTGCCATCATCGCAGAGACAATGCGCAAATAATAAAATGCAGAAAGAATCGTTGTGAGCAATCCCACAATGACTAATCCATAGTAGCCTGCTTCGAATGCAACTTTGAATAAGTAAAATTTAGCAAAAAATCCCACCGTAGGAGGTATTCCCGCTAATGTCAATAAACAAAGTGTTAGCAAACTCGCTAAAAAGGGTGCGCGGCGAAAGAGTCCTCGTAAATCATGCAGTAGAACACCTTCTTGACGTTCGTCCAAGAAAGCTAAAACCGCAAAAGCGCCAAGTGTCGCAAATGCATACACAACGAGATAAAAAAGAATGGCAAAAATAGATTGTGGAATACCAGCCACTAAGGGAATCAACAAAAATCCTGCTTGTGCAATACCGGAATAGGCAAAAAAGCGTCTCAATTGCGTTTGTCTAATAGCTACAATATTGGCATAAATGAGTGTAGGATAAGTCAACAATGCAATCAATTGATTCCATATGGGATTAAATTGAGGTAAAGTCACTAGAAATAAAATGATAAAAGCGGCAAAAGCACCCGCTTTAGTACCGACTGCCATAAAAGCTGTAATTGGTGTGGGAGCTCCATCATAGACGTCAGGCGCCCACACGTGAAAGGGAACAATAGCTGCTTTAAAAGCAAGCCCAAGCGTCACAAGAGCAATGCCACTTAAAAAAAGCATTTGGCTAGGCGTATCAGCTAAAGTACGATAACCGCTTAATAAGGCATCAAAACGCGTGGTGCCAATAGCCCCGTAGATCAAAGCAATGCCATAGAGAAGAAAAGCTGTTGCGATGGCTCCTAAGAGAAAATATTTCAACGCGGCTTCATGCGACATTTCCCATTTCTTCCTGTATCCACACAAGATATACAACGCAATAGAGAGCGTTTCAAGTCCAATAAATAACGTTAGGAAGTCAGCTGCTATACCAATTAAGATCAGTCCAAAAAGCGAAGAGACTAACAGGAAAAAATATTCACCTTGTGAGGTGGGGAAACGTTGGAAAAAAGGATAAGATAAGAGCGTAGAAGCAATTCCCACCCACAAGAAAAAAAGTGTAAAAAAACGTGCAAGCGCATCAAATCGAACCCATGGCGTTAACAAAGGATTTTCACTCAAAGGAGCACTATAAGCCGCATAGAGAGCAATGATAAGCGTGGCTAAAGTGAAGGGAAAACACCATTTTTTAGCGTTTTTTTCAGCAAAACTTTCGATTAAAAGTAAGCCTAAAGCGCCTACAAGCAAAACTAACAGCGGACTAATCGCTGCAAAATCGACGGATCCTAAAGTCGTATTCATCGGGTTTCCTCTAAGTTAGCGACAGGTAAAGTTTTTGCGGTTGCTGTTTCTACATGTCTTAAAACAGGTGCAGGGTAAATGCCTATCCATAGCACCACAGCTACAAGCGGGAGTGCAATGGCGAGTTCTTTGCTTTTGATGTCTATCCATGTTTTATGAATACCCACAGGTTGTTCAAAATAGACTTTTTGCATCCAACGTAGCATGTAAACGACGGATAAAATGACTGTTAAACTCAAGAAAGCGGCGGCCCAAGGATGCTGTCTAAAAATCCCCACCAAAATCATCAATTCGCCAATAAACGTATTTGTGCCGGGCAGAGCCACGGAAGAGAGGACGAATAGCATGGTGAGCCAGCACAGTTGTGGCAAAAATTTAGCTAATCCACCGACAGATTCCATGGAAGTGGTTTCTAAGCGGTGCTGCAACCAACCGGCCACAAGAAACAAGGCGGCAATCGTGATACCGTGATTAAGGGCTTGCAGAATGGCTCCTCCGTGTGACACATCGTTCCAAACAAATAATCCTGCCAAAATGAAGTTGACATGCGAGAAACTCGAGTAGGCGAGTAAACGTTTGAAGTCGCTTTGCATCCACGCGGCTAAACCGCCATAAAACACACCTGCGATGGAGAATCCTAGTAACCAAGGCCCCCATTCCATCATTTGAATGGGAAATAACTCCATTCCTATGCGCAAAATCCCATAAATGCCTGCTTTAGAGAGCAGCGCTGATAGTAAAATTGTGCCTGTTGTCGGTGCTTCAAAGTAAGCATCAGGAAGCCAAGCATGAAAAGGAAACAAAGGGGTTTTAACCGCAAATGCTAATAAGAAAATAAAGCATAACCAAGCGGCATAGGGAGCATGAGGCGCTATTTGAGCTAACACATCTAAGTTAAAAGTGCCTGCTCCGTTTTGTGCGGCAATAAAATAAAGAGCCAAAACAGCGGCCACCATTAAAGCAGATCCCGCAAGTAAGTAAATCAAAAATTTGAGAGCGGCTTTGTGGCGCTGAGGTCCTCCCCAATAATTAATGAGGAAATAAAGCGGTAAAAGTGTGGCTTCCCAAAAAACCGTGAAGACAGCTAAATCGCGTGCGGTGAAAAATCCGAAAAGAAGTCCTTCTAATAGCAGGACGAGACCGTAAAAAGTATGAGGCGAACTTAAGTTTTTGCGATTCACGGCGAGAAGGCTAATAGGAATGATAAAAGCGGTTAAATAGAGGAAAAGTAAAGAGAGGGCATCCACGTTTAAATGAAAAGCAATGGAAACCGCAGGAAACCACGCATAGTCAACCTGAGAGCCTAACCAATGCGCATGATTAACTAATAGCAGAATGAGGGGAAGTAAACTTAATCCCACTGCCAGATATTTCAATGTTTTTCCGGAAACATTTGATAGAGCAAATAGTAATCCTGCAGAGACAAACGGTAGAATAAATAACCACATCAAGCTAGGCATGTACAAGTCCTCAAAAAACGAAATAAACGATTAAAAATGCCATTCCTACAACCATCCACGCAATATAAGAGCGGATTTGTCCGCTTTGCATATGCTGAAGTCCATGGGCGACTTTTTGCGTCGCTTGCACAGTTTCTAAAACTAATCCATCAAACACTTTGGGTTCTGCTTTAGTGACAATCCAACGTGAAAAAGCAGCCAAAGGACGTCCAATCACGTTCCAATAAATTTCATTCACATAAAAAGATTTATTGAAAAGGGTAAAAGGTTTTCCTAAGCGATCGCGATAACGCGTGTAAATGACGGCGGCGAGTAGGATAAAGAATAATCCACCGGCTGCTGCTATCCATGTTTCTAGATTAAAGAGTGTGTGTGCAGTTGCTGTTGCTCCGTGTAAAAGTGTGATGCCAATGCCTTCAAGCCATTTTTCGAGAGAAGGAGGTTGATCAAACGCGAAGCCAAAGAATCCGCCGCCAATCGCTAGTAAAGCTAAAATAGCCACCGGAATCAACATCACCGGTGGAGCTTCTTTTACGGTAGCTAGTTCCTCTTTGCTCAAATGCGAAGGACCGGTAAACGTGAGACAGTAAGCACGTGTCAAATAAAAAGCGGTTAACATCGAGACAACAAATCCGGCTATAAATAAAGTGTTAAATCCGGCAGCAAAATCTTGTTCTAAGATTAATTCTTTACTGAAAAAAGCAGATAGGGGAGGAATACCGGATAAAGCCAAGACCCCGATTAAAAAGAGCCAATGCGTTTTGGTGAAAATTTTGGAAAGGCCTCCCATTTTGTCCATTTCAGTGGTACCATGCATCATGTGGACGACATTTCCGGCAGAAAGGAAGAGAAGGGCCTTCACAAAAGCATGCGACATTAAATGAAACATAGCGGCATAGAAAGCACCGACTGCACATGCGAGAAACATCAATCCCAATTGACTCATGGTCGAATAAGCCAGCACACGTTTTAAATCTGTTTGACTTAAGGCGCATAAAGCTGCAAATAGAGAAGAAACGGCGCAGACTCCTCCAATAATGGATAAAGTGGTGGGTGACATCAAAAAGACATCATGCATGCGCACGACTAAATAAACACCGGCAGTCACCATGGTGGCTGCATGGATTAAAGCGGAGACGGGTGTCGGGCCTTCCATCGCATCGGGCAACCATGTATAGAGCGGGAGTTGAGCAGATTTTCCGGTGGCTCCCCAGAAATACAAAAAAGTCAATAAAGTGATAATCGAAGCGTCGACGACGAAATTTTGTTTAGCTAAACGGGAAATTTCTGCGATATCAGTTGTGCCAAAGAGATAAAATGTCAGGAGCAATCCGACGAGTAAGCCGGCGTCGCCAATGCGGTTAACGACGAAGGCTTTGGTGGCGGCTTGAGCGGCAGAAGAACGATCATAGTAAAAGCCGATCAACAGGTAAGAGGCCAAACCGACTCCTTCCCAACCGACAAATAGCAACACTAAGTTCCCTGCTAACACCAGTAGCAGCATGGCGAATACAAAGAAGTTTAAGCAGGCAAAATAACGGGCATAATCTTTTTCATGATCCATGTAACCGATCGAATACACATGAATCAGAAAACCGACGCCTGTAATAATTAAAGTCATCAATAAAGAAAGAGGATCTATACGCAGATTAAAATCAGTTTCTATGCCTTTAAAAGAAATCCAATCGAACAATGAGACGCTAAAAGGTTGTATGTTATGAGTCATGCACAGATAAAATAGGATGACGAAGCAAATAAAAGAGATAAAAATAGATGTACAAGCAATCAAACCGGCAAGTCGACGACTAATGGTGAAGGATGAGGCAAGTAAGAGGAGGAAGCTGATAAGCGGTAAAAAAAGTCCGACGCAAAGAATGTCCTGCATGTTATCCTCTCAACACGTTGTATTGATCAATATCGACCACTTGCTTAGTACGAAATAAGTTGATGATGATCGCCAATCCGACGGCTGCTTCCGCGGCTGCGACGACAAGCACAAAGAACACCCAAATGTGCCCGGTTTCGTTGCCCCATGTGTAGGCAAACATCACGAATAGCAAGTTAGCTGCATTGAGCATCATCTCGATCGATAAAAACAAAATTAAGGGATTACGCTTAATGAGCACGCCAATAATGCCAATGGCAAACATGGCCATACTAATAAAAGTCATGAGTGAAGTATCCATTTAGGTTCCTTCTCCTTTTCTGCCAATATAAAGAGCGCCAACCACAGCCACTAAAAAAAGCAAAGTAATGGCTTCAAATGGGAAAAAAAAGTCGACATATAAAGCATGTCCAATCGATTGAATGGTTCCAAATGCTTCCGGAAAGTTACCATGAGAAGAGGATAATCCTGTTAATTGCATGCCCAAAATACCTAAAGTCAATAAGAAAAGGATTCCAGCTATCCAGAGAAGAAACGAGGTGCTTTTAGGTTTGTATTTTTCAATATGCTGATAAGCATCTTGAAACAAGACAATAACGAACATAAATAGCACTAAAATGGCGCCTGCATAAACTAGAATTTGAATAGCAGCAATAAATTCAGCAGATAAGTGAAGGTAAAGAGTAGCCAATGTCAAAAGCGTTAGCAAAAAAGATAAACTCGCATGAACAGGTTTGCGTACTAAAATGACGCCCAAGGACGAAAGAATCAAAATGAAGCCTAGAAACCATTGAATGAGAGGATATGTCGTCATGTGTAATCAAATCTCCCTACGTGGGTCACGTCCTGAGTCCCCAGGATTTTTTTCTGTTAATTTATCTTTCGTATAAATCAAGGAATCGCGCGTATAACCAGAAATTTCATATTCATTGCTCAAAATAATTGCTCCGGTTGGACACGCTTCTTCACAGTATCCGCAATAAATACAACGTAGCATATTAATTTGGAAGTCAGAAGCGTAGCGTTCGCCATGCGAGTGCTCGTGTCCGGGCTCATTTTGAGCCGGCTTGACGTAGATCGCTTGTGAAGGGCACACAATGGCGCATAGTTCACATCCTACGCATCTTTCCTTGCCATCTTCCCATTTAGTGAGATAATGACGGCCACGAGAACGAGCAGGCAGTTTACGTTTCTCTTCAGGATAACGTATGGTGACAGGACGCTTAAACGTGTATTTTAACACGATCAATAATCCGCGCAGCATGGACATCACTTGCTTCAACGTTTTTTTCATATCACAACACCAAAGTAAAATAAGCAGTTATCAACAAATTCAAGACCGCAAGAGGGGTTAAAATTTTCCACCCAAACGTCATCAATTGATCATAGCGGAAACGGGGCAACGTCGCACGTACCCAAATGAAGAAGAACACAAAAAAAGCCAATTTTACCAAAAACCACACGACGGGAATATTGCCTGGACCCACCCATCCGCCTAAAAATAGGGTGATGGCGATGGCAGATACCATCAAAATATTGATGTATTCTGCAATGAAAAACACGGCAAATTTCATTCCTCCATATTCTGTATGATAGCCAGCTGTGAGTTCTTGCTCGGCTTCCGGCAAGTCAAAGGGTGCACGATTGGTTTCTGCAAACGCTGTAATCAAATAGATGATGAAACTGATAGGATTGGTCCACACAAGCCAATGGTGGTCACGTTGTATATCGACAATTTCTTGGAGATTAAGTGTTCCTGCTGTTAAAGCCACTGTGAGCAGCGATAAACCCATAGGCACTTCATAGCTCAACATTTGAGCAGTTCCACGGATTCCCCCCAAAAGAGAATAGCGATTATTAGAGGACCAGCCGGCTAAAACGACGCCGTAAACAGCTAAAGAGGAAAAAGCGAGCAGAAAGATCAAGCCATCTTGGACATTGGCAATCTGTAAGTTAATGGGATGCCCCCAGATTTCTACGGTGCCTCCAAAAGGAATCAAAGCGAAAATAAAAAGAGCAATAAAAAGGGAAATACCGGGAGCCAACCAATAAGTGAAAGTTTCGACATTAGCAGGCTGAAAGCGTTCTTTTGTCAATAATTTGATTCCATCCGCCAAAGGTTGCAGCAACCCGAAAAGCCCTACACGGTTAGGGCCTAAGCGCAGTTGCATCCGTGCCATCAGCACGCGTTCCAGCCAAGTCATATAAGCTGCAGCTGTAAAAAGGATGGCGATGAGCACTAAACCTTTAATAAGAATGATGGTCGCATCAAATAGCATGGTTAAACTTCTTTTTGTATGTCAATCATGAAGCCATTGATTAAATTTGTCTCTAACTCAGGCACGGGAATTTCCGGAAAACCTAATGGCAATACAAGTGTGCCATTCGCCACTGTTTTATCTAATTGCGCTGTCGCAACAATAGTATGACCATTCGTGCTGAGGCGCACTTTATCGCCCTCTTGAATGCCACGCTTGCTGCCTTCACGTGGATGCAGTCTCACGCGCGGTTCTTTCACTAATTGACTCACATGCGGATCATGTTGCATGCGTACGCCACGATCAAATAAGACATGGGCAAATGTAGCCGCTAATTGATTGTCAGTATTTTCTGTTGAAGGCATGTTTTGTGGAGTGGCTAATGTTTGAGAATCATTTAAAGGCAAACGTTCTTGTTCTAAGGTTTTTAATACGTGTTCATCCAGAATGAGATCAGCTCCTAAATGATGGGCTAAGCGTACAAAAATTTCAGCATCGCTATATAGATCAAGGGGTACTTCTTTGCCGGGCAACAGCTTTTGGACGCGTCCTTCGATATTGACAAAACTTCCTCCTTTTTCGATGAAAGAAAGAGAAGGTAACACCACATCAGCTTGACGAGCTGTTTCTGTTAAAAACAAATCTTGTACGACTAAGAATCCTGTTTTAGCGCGGGCTTCTCCCCATAATTGAGAAGAGAATTTAGTCGGTGGATTAGCGCCTGCGACATACAAGAAATCCCATCCTGTTTGCTTTGCTTGTTCCAATAATTGGATCGCATTTAATCCAGGATTCTTCACGGATTGTCCGAAGGGACCTTGATCAGGACGCATGCCAGCTAAACGCGCGCCTATGCTGTTATTGCGTCCTTCCAAGATGTTAAGACTGATATGCGGAATATTTTGTTTCAATTTGGTTAATTCGGATAAAATGGCTAAACGCTGCGGGCTTGCGCCATATTGCCTGCCAACAAAGAGAGCACCATTACCTTTTTTAGCTAAGTTTTCTACTTCAGGTAGGTATTGCTTGAGCATCTCGAGTTCTTTGCCGGGCGCATGCAAAACGGTTGTCGTCAAATAAGGGGCGATTTCCGGAGCAAAATGTCCCAAAAATATCACTGTAGCGCCCTTATTGATGGCTTCTCTTAAGCGTAACCAAATGACAGGGAATTCTTCGGTGAGGTCGAGTCCTAAGAGAATCACAAAAGATAAATCGGCACATGTGCCAATTGAGATTTCCATTCCTGAAGGAATTCCTTCTTCTTGCAAACTGAGAATCGGCATGCCTATGCGATGATCCACATGATTGACACCTATCACTTCACGCATGAGCTTTTGGAAAAGATAATTTTCTTCCGTAGTTAAAGGATTTCCCCCTAAGGCGGCTAATTTGCCATTAGGCTGCGCGTCTTTTATTTTTTGTGCGACAAGGGTAAGAGCTTCTTCCCAACTGGCAGGTTCTAAGGTGTGATGGCGGCGAATGAGAGGGGTTTGCAAGCGTTCAGGATGATACACAAATTCGTAACCAAACCAGCCTTTATCGCATAACCAAATATCATTAACAGCAGGATTTTCACGCGAACGCGTACGCATAATTTCGCCATCGCGTGAATCAAGCGTTAAACTGCAACCGACAGGGCATAATGTGCATGTGCTAGGAGTCGGATCATTATCCCATGGACGTGCACGAAAGCGATAAACTTGGCTTGTCAAAGCACCTACAGGGCAAATTTTAATGGTATTGCCAATAAATTTGGATTGAGCAGGACCTCCATCCGGTGTGCCTACTTCGGTTCTAAAACCGCGGTCAATGAATTCTAACGCATGATCGCCTGCGACGAGATCGCCAAAGCGTGTACAGCGTGCACACACAATGCAACGCTCACGATCGAGCATCAGCACAGGACCCAAAGGTAAAGGCTTTTTAAAACGGCGTTTATCTTCAAAAAAGCGGCTTTCACCGGGTCCATGATTAAAAGCATTCTCTTGCAGAGGGCATTCACCGCCGCGATCGCAAATGGGGCAATCCAAAGGATGATTGATCAATAAAAATTCTAAAATGCTTTCACGTCCTTCAACGGCCATTTGACTTTGCGATTTGACCACCATGCCTTCAGTCGCCACAAGTGTACAAGAAGTTTGCAATCTAGGCATTTTTTCCACTTCGACTAAGCAGACGCGGCAAGCGCCGAAAGGAGGCATGCGATCTTGATAGCAAAAAATGGGAATTTCAAGCCCTAATTTCTGAGCAGCTTGGTAGACAGTTGTGCCTTTAGGAACACTTACGGCATTTCCGTCAATTGTCAGATTGACCATTTCGGTTGAAACGTTAGTTGGCTCAGTCATATTATAAATAGGGGTAAGAGATTTTCATTTCGGGACGTTCCTCAGCATGTGGATTGCGTCGAATATAAGCTTCAAATTCCTCTTTAAACTCTTGCACAGCACTTACCACGGGTGGGGCGGCTCCAATTGCTAATGCACAAAATGAAGTGGCTGCCATATTATTGCAAACATTTTCAATGGTTTTTAAATCCCAAATAGTTCCGCGACCCGCTTCAATGCGCGAAAGTGTTTGGACCATCCAGCGTGTGCCTTCACGGCAAGGAGTGCATTTTCCGCATGATTCATTTTGGTAAAATTGCATTAAACGATTAGCAACTTTGACCATATCGGCTGTATCATCCATCACAATGACAGAAGCCGTGCCAAGAGCAGATTGCCGCGCCATTAAAGCATCAAAATCCATCGAAATATCGATGTCACGTGCAGTGAGAAGTGTGCAGGAGGATCCGCCAGGATAAAAGGCTTTGAATTGACGTCCCGGTAAAGGTCCTCCTGCGACTTCTAACACTTCGCGTAAAGGGACACCCAAAGGAAATTCAAAACAACCTGGTTTTTGAATGTGTCCGCTTACTTGAAAAATTTTGGTGCCTGTATTATTCGGTTTACCGATACTTTGATACCATTCAACCCCTCTATTGACAATATGCACGACATTGCAGAGGGTTTCGACATTATTGACGACAGTCGGTTTGCTGTAGAGACCGGCAATTGCAGGAAAGGGAGGTTTTAAGCGTGGGGTGGCGCGATAGCCTTCTAAAGAATTGAGTTGCGCCGTCTCTTCACCGGCGATATAAGCTCCTGCGCCGGGATGAACAATAATTTCTAAAGAAAAATCGGATCCAAAAATGCGTTCGCCTAGATAGCCACGTTCTTTGGCTTGCTTAACAGCTGTGCGTAGGCGTTGAATGCCTTCAAAGAATTCACCTCGGCAATAAATAAAACCGCGGTGGGCTCCAATCGCATAGCAAGCGAGGATTAAGCCTTCTATTAATTGATGCGGATCCTTTTCAATGAGCAAGCGATCTTTAAAAGCGCCCGGTTCACTTTCATCACTATTGCAGACCACATATTTGGGAATGGCAGGATCTTTAGGGACAAATCCCCATTTGTTGCCTGTCGGAAATCCAGCACCTCCGCGTCCGCGTAAACCCGATTTTTTTACCATCTCAATGAGGTCGTGAGGTTGGATATGCGGAATGGCTTTGCGGATCGCTTGGTAGCCCCCATTTTTCTCATAGGTGGCAATATCAAATTGATCAGGCTGATCCGTATAGGCCATCAACACACGCATTTCAGGCATGATGCACCTCCGGTTTTTCAACGGGAGAAGGATGACCCGGTCCTTTTTTAGCTTCTTCTAAAATTTGATCAATTTCGCTGTCTTTTACAGGACCCACGACTTTATCGTCGACGAGCATCATGGGAGCACGATCGCAGGCGGCTAAACATTCGGAAGCAATGACTGTGAATTGCCCATCTTCTGTGGTTTGTCCCGGAGAAATTTGCAATTTTTCGCATAGTTTAAGCATGACTCCATCGGCTCCACGCAGCATACAAGAGACGTTTTTGCACACATGAATCTGATGTTTGCCCGTTGGTTCTTCGAAAAACATGTCGTAAAATGTGACGACGGCATTGACTTCGCTTGGATCAAGATCAAAGAGGGCAGCAACTTCCGCTTGAACGTCAATAGGAAGATAGCCTGCTTCAGCTTGTGCCAGATGAAGGGCAGGAATAAGCGCAGAACGCTTGACAGGATATAAATTTTGCAATTCTAAGATTGCTTGGCGTGTGTCTTCAGTCAACATTAGCGATCTACATCTCCCAAAATTGGATCGACGCTGGCGATGGCCACCACGACGTCAGATATAACAAGTCCTGTTAATATTTTTTGCAATACTTCTACATGCGGAAAAGAAGGAGAGCGCACCCTTAAACGGTAAGGACGATTGCCTCCGTCACTCACTAAATAATAGCCCAGTTCGCCACGGGCAGATTCGACGGCTTGATAAAGCTCACCAGCTGGCGGATGAAATCCTTCACTCACCAATTTAAATTGATGAATGACCGCTTCCATACTACGTGCCAATTGACGACGAGGAGGTAAAGCCACTTTGCGATTATCGGTTAAAACGGGTCCGGGCTTAAGCTTTGAAAGTGCTTGCTCAATGATAGAAACACTTTCTTTCATTTCTTCCATGCGCACTAAATAACGCGCATAACAGTCACCATCTGGATGAGTAGGAATATCGAATTGATAGTTTTCATATCCCGAATAGGGATAAACTTTGCGTATATCATAAGGGACCCCTGCACCACGAATGACAGGTCCTGTGCACATATATTGGTGACATGTTTCTTTATCAATGATGGCAATGCCTTGCAGCCTTGTGCACCACACATAATTATGAGTCAGCAGGTTATCTAAGTCTTTCCAGATGCGAGGAAAATCTTTCAAAAGATCGCGCAGACGCGCTTCAAATCCAGGATCAAGATCGCGCGAGAGTCCGCCGATGCGCCAGCAGGTAGGAAACATCCGCGCACCTGCCATTTCTTCGAATAAATCCAAGATTTTTTCACGCTCAGCAAAGCAGTACATAAATACAGAAGACATATTCAATTCGAGTGCACTGGTACCTAACCAGAGCAAGTGACTGCTTAAGCGCGCGAGTTCTAAGAGAATGATACGAATCGTTTGGGCACGTTCAGGGACCTCAATTTGCATGAGGCGTTCCACGGCTTGAGCAAAGGCTTGCTCTTCCGCGGGTCCTGATAGATAATCTAAGCGATCAACTAATGTAAATACTTGATGATAAGTACGCGTTTCGCATTCCTTTTCCACGCCTGTATGTAAATAGCCAATCACAGGTTCAGCGGAAACCACGATTTCTCCATTGAGATGCAATTTCAGGCGCAATACACCGTGGGTGGAAGGATGCTGTGGACCTAAATTGAGCTCCATGATGTCATCGGCGAAATCTAATTGATTAGGCATTTTGTCTGGTGTTGTCATGAGAAATAATCTGTGAAGGGATTTTAGGTTTCACGCCATGTTTAAATTGAACAGGTTCTTCCGTTAAAGGATAGTCACGTCTTAAAGGGTGACCAATCCAATCATCAGGCATTAAAATGCGTTTTAGATCGGGATGTCCCTCAAAGCGCACACCAAAAAGGTCAAATAATTCGCGTTCATACCAATTGGCTCCTTCCCACAGACCGACAACCGAAGGCAAGGATTCGTCTCTTTCAACAAAGACGATAATGCGCATGCGTTCAAAATTAGTGGGATTATGCAGCCAATACACGACTTTGGTACGCACCTTAGGCACCAGATAATCGACGCCGGTTAAATCCATGAGCACTTCATAGCCCGGTCCGGGTGCTTGTTTTAAAAAAGAAAGAACAGGAAGTAAATGTTCGCGGTGCACTTCAAGCGTGGTTTCTCCGAG
Source organism: Parachlamydiaceae bacterium (assembly GCA_030147755.1). GTDB lineage: Bacteria > Chlamydiota > Chlamydiia > Chlamydiales > Parachlamydiaceae > JASBUW01. The sequence goes on along the minus strand of JASBUW010000192.1, from coordinate 7,571 downwards.
AAACTGAATTTCCTCGACAATGACATCACCTAATTGCGTGCGTAAATTTTGTACAGTTTCAGCAGTCGTCATGACGATTTCCTGGTAAAAGGACGTTCTTCTCGGATGCGTTTTTGGAGCATGATGAGTCCATCTATGAGCGCTTCAGGACGTGGCGGACAACCAGCGATATAGACATCGACCGGAACCAGTGTATCCACGCCTTGAATGATGGCATAATTATTGTAAATGCCCCCGCATGAGGCACAATCGCCCATAGCGATGACCCATTTGGGCTCTAACATTTGCTCATAAATGTTGACGAGAACAGGCGCCATTTTTTGACTCACGCGTCCAGCAACGATCATGACATCGCTTTGGCGAGGAGAAGCACGAAAGACTTCCATTCCAAAACGGGCGACATCATAGCGGCTAGCTGCTGTCGACATCATTTCGATCGCACAGCAGGCAAGTCCAAATTGAGCGGGCCAAAGAGAATTGCCGCGCGCCCAATTAATGAGTTTTTCTAAAGGCGCCACTAAGAAGGGCGATTTTTCTTTCGGTGTCATTCCCATTGTAAACCTCGTTTGCGCCATACATAAGCAAACCCCACTAATAGGGCAACTAAAAAGAACGTCATTTCATAAAACGCGAAAGGACCAATTTTTTTCGCAATCACTGCCCAAGGGTAAAGGAAAATCACCTCAATATCAAACACTAGAAAAATAAGTGCGACTAAGTAATGACGCAAAGGAAAACGTTGTTGGAGAAGGTGCGTTTCTGTTTGAATGCCCGATTCATAAGGCATAAATTTGACTTTGGACGTTTTCTTAGAAGGAAAAAGCCCGGATGCCCCTAATGTTGCCAAAGTGATGAGCAACACTAATCCAAAATAGATGTAGAGTGGGAAGAAACTGGTCACTTTGACATCCTATCTTTTGCGGTGATTGAAATTTCCTTCATAACAATAAATTCTTAATGCTTTCAAGGAATTTTTATGAAAAATGGGATATTTTCATTAGAAAAATTTAACGCGCAATCAATCCTTCTTATCTATCCGCTTGCGATCTTGTTCTTACAAGATGAGCAAGATCGCAAGTGGCAGGATGGGAAGAAGAAGGAGTTTATAATTTATTAAAATCATTGTTTTTAAATAATTAATTATGATATAATTAATTCGAAATTAAATAATTTAACAAAATAAGGGGGTTTTCATGAGAATTGAACAAACAATTAATCCAATAGTAGTAAACATTGTCTCTGATGTTGAATTTACACCTGTTCCTAAAAAGAAGCCAACAGAGCAGCTATATTTAAGACAGCAAGGGCCAATAGAAGAGCCGACAGTAGAAGAGTCCACAGAAGAGGCATGGGACATGTGTTTTAGAGCTTATATTAATAAGGACTCTTTACCAGCAGATTATGAGACTAAACTTAAAAAAGATTCTCACTCTTATTACCTGATTCAAGTACCAGGTCGTGATAATGCATTCGATATCTTGCATAGCTTTGGATCAACTATTAAGACAATAAGAGTTGTTGAAGAAGGCAAAAGTAGATTCACTTATGGAATAAAAGGAACAGGTGATAATGATTATGATCGTGGTTATTGTGCAAGAGCATCTTCTATAACGAGAGTATTAGCAGGATGTCAATTGCCATTTCCTCATTCTTTTAATCAAGCTGATACTTATGCTGCTGATCCTCGCTTAAACTATGGAAGAGGCTGGTAATTATCGATAATTCCTACCTAAATATAGGAGTTGTGGAAACTCCTGTATTTAGAGTTTGTACATTTTTTAAGAATAGCTGTCGCGATTCTTAAAAAATGTACAAACTCCGAAATCCACCAACTTTTTTGGTCATATGACCAAAAAAGTTGGTGGAGTGTCAAATACTGCGTAAGGTGAGCCAATAAAACTAAAATTTTAAGATTTAAGAGAAGATTTAAAGAATTGACTAATTGTTTCTTTACTAACTTTACTTTGAGCAACTTGAACAACAAGTTCTTCAAATTGGTTTTCATCAAACTCAATATTGATTTCATTCATATCTAGAAACACTAAAGCAGAAGTAGCGCCTGTGCGTTTATTGCCATCTAAAAACGGGTGATTACACACGATGTGAAATAAGTAAGCAGCTGCTTTATCAAAAAAAGTAGGATGTAAGAATTCTCCAAACATAGAAGCTTTTGGCATTTCAATAGCTGAGATCAATAACCCCATATCTCGAATGCCATCCAATCCACCGTAAGTTTGAATGAGAGTTGTGTGTATTTCTATGACCTCATCAACAGTTAAAAAAATCATCGGTCTGCAAGTCTTTTAAGTAGTTTATTACGTTTTTTGAGAACTTTATTCAAAGATTTTCTAAAAATATTATCATTCATGGATTTAACAGATTGAATGGTAATACCACTACTGGGATCCACAGTAATCTGAAATAAAGTATCTTCATCAAGACCTGCAGCTTGTAAAATGGCTTTATCAATGACTATGGCTCGACTATTTCCATGCTGAACTAATTGCTTCACAAGCATATATCCTCCTCTTCGTATATACCTATGTTATAACAAAAAGCATTTAATTGTAAATCTTTATCCACCTTTCACGAGATAGTCATAAGTAGCCTGAAAGGCCGCTTTTTCCGAGACAGGTTCCTGAAAGCCAAGCTCTTGCCTAATTTTGCTGGAATCCAGACACAAATATTGAGCAGGATTGAGCGTTTCGATGCGAAGAACCTTGCGTAAATTGGTTTTAGGGTGTTTTTCCTTGGTCACGCGAATTTCACCCTGCCAATTGGCTGCCTCGCTTAGACGCTGTACAATATCAATACCCGTTAGATTTGTAGCATCTGCCACATGATAAATTTGACCAACCGCTTTGGGATGTGTGACCACAAGACGAATCGCTTCTACGATATTGTCGATAAATCCCCAACAGCCTTGCCATTGGGCTGTTTCTTCATCCAAAACAATTTCTTTGCTTGTTTGTAATTCTTTTACAATAAGACCAAAACGTCTTTGAACATCTCCGGGACCGTAAACCATCGGAAGTCTCAGAATAGATCCTTTAATTTCAGGATCGTTCATCACCACTTCTTCCGCGTGAATCTTTTCGTAAAAATGATCTACCCAAGAGGGGAGTTGTTCCACATTCATATCTTTAAATAGAAAAAACTGGTGGCGCAAAGCAGATGTTTCTGTAAGAGGAACAGGTTGTAAAGCGTCCTGTGAGCGTCCTAAGAAAACATCGAAGGCTTGATACACATCGCAGCTACTTAGCGTAACGACGTGGGGTGTGACACCTCTGCAAACCTCTATGAGTTGTTGTGCTTGTCCTTGTGAACTATTAATGAGGTCTAAGACGACATCTGGACCAAATGAGGAGAATTCCGATTTTGCCAATGTTAATTGTGAGCGCTCGCCTTTGATGGTTCGCACGCCTGCCGGTAAATCCACAACTGTTTGACCGCGATGGAAGACAGCAACTTCATGTCCTTGTTGTAAAAAGGTTTGCAAGACTTTGGGGCCTAAGAAACCTGTTCCACCAATCATTAAAATTTTCATTTTCACCTCAAGTTCTAAATTTCTTAGTCAATTTCACGTATTCACGAGTCTTTTTGAGATTGCAAGATAAAATCAATGAATTTTTTAATTTCTTCCACATTTCGTTTAGCGTAAGCCTGTTTGGAAGAAAGTTGATAATGAATGAAAGGCTCAATAAATTCATCCGTATAGGCTTTGAGTTGCGGATGCCGTTGACTTGCAATGCCTAACGCCATTCCTAGAATAAGAGCAGTAGGCCAAGAGAGCCGCAAGACACTCAAAAATCTTTTCTTTTTTCTTTTTTTTGCCATGAGAAGGGATAGATAGTAGGTTTTTTTCGTATCATTCCATGATAACTAATATAGAATCAAGAACTTCTATCAAAAAATTTTAATTTTATTGACTTCATCACTCCAAAATAAGTCAAACATGTTATAATTCTAATAGATGCCCTTTATATCTGTGAGTTTTTTAGAGGTAATAAACCTTGTAACAAGGAGATAAGGGTATGTTAAGTACAATTCTCATTATTTTATTAATTTTAATTCTACTGGGTGCTCTTCCTACTTGGCCTTATAGTGCAGGATGGGGATATGGCCCAAGCGGAATTTTAGGCGTTATCTTACTCATTCTTATTATCTTAATGCTAATGGGTAGGTTGTAGCTGACTTATAATCAATAACTTAAAAGGAGTTTTTCTTAGATTAAGAAAAACTCTTTTTATTTGAAATATTGACTTTTCTTGGAATTTTATTTGTCAGAAAGCGTTTGCTTGTCTATTGTATCCTCAGATCTTTTAATACTGATAAAAGGAGAGGAAAATATGACAAGTACATTTATGGCATCTGCTTTGAGTCTTCTAACAGCCTGTTTACATTATATCAGTGCGCCGGTTGTGGATATGCGAGAGCAGCCGACGATGGAATCGAAAATTGTTTCGCAAGCTCTTTTTGCTGAAGAAGTGCAGGTGAAGGAAGAAGCGGATCAATGGGTGTATATTACCACACCGGATGGTTATGAGGGATGGATTGAATCAAACGCGCTTGTGACGCTTTCAGACACCTATCCTCAGTCGAGTGCATGTCTTCAAACCTCTCGTTTAGCGGCCCATCTTTATGGAGTAAAAGATACAGAATATGGTCCTATTTTGACGCTTCCCTATGGATCAAAATTGCAGGTATTGGATGACAATGATGCACGATGGATTCAAGTGGCTTTGCCTAATGGAAAAGAGGCTTATATTCAGCGAGGAGATGTTACGCCTGAGTCTGCCATAACCCATAAAAGTGAATTGGTGGACTTGAGTCAGCGTTTTTTGGGATTGCCCTATACGTGGGGTGGGCGTTCCAGTTTTGGTTATGATTGTTCGGGATTTATCCAGATGTTGTATGGTCAGATGGGCGTAAATCTAGAAAGAGATTCGAAGCAACAAGTGATAGACGAGCGCTTTAAAACGATTCCTGTAGAAGAACTGGAAATAGGCGATTTAGTTTTTTTTGGCAAATCGGAACAAAGAATTATGCATGTAGGCTTATATATAGGTCAGGGGCAGTTCATTCATGCCACAGCGCGAGAAAATCTGCCTTATATTAGAATCAGTCATTTAACTGATTTACAATGGAGTGGGCATCCAGAGGCTTATTATCCCTATCGGATGGCGCGTCAGTTAATTAATCAATAAACTATCTTTTTGAAAATAATGATGTGGATATTTGTAGCGCAGACTAAAGTCTACGCCACAAATAATTCGTAGCTAAGGAGCTGCTTTATGAAATGGTTATCAATTCTCTTTGTTTGTTTTCAGCTTACTCTTATTGCACAACCACCTGATCCTGCGGCACCTCCACCTGCTCCGAGACCAAATTTGTTGCCCATTGTTTTAGTCAATAATACGACACTACCAGATAATCAAGTGCATATCGTGATTCTGGGTAGAAATCCCGCAAATTCTGGCCCGCAAGGAGTGATACAATTTCTGCAAAATCCGTCTGGTCAGCTGACAGGGGTAACAGAATTGATTCAAGTCCCTACTACTGGTAATACATCTACTTATAGTGTCACACTTAGTCAATTACCTTCAGCACCTAATACACCAAATGGGCGCTATTTTTATGTTCCGGCTATAGAGAGTGGAATTATCTTTTTTTCGCTTGCATTTTCCAATGATCCTCAGGATCCTAATTACAAGTTCAACCAGCCATTAAATATGCCTATTAATGGAGGTGCCGTTCAGCAACCTAATTTTACAGATCCGGCTGATCCCAATGGTAATTACAATACTATTTTTGACATTTTTGAATTTACTTTTTTACCAAGTAGTGCCGGTACGAATATCTCTGCTAATGCGACTGCAGTCAGTTTCTTCTCTATTCCTTTGTATGGTTTTCTATCTGGAGCAAATACGGCTCATAGCAATACAGGATTATTTCTTCCCAGAAATTCTATTTTAGCATCTGCACAAAATTTCTTTGCAAATGCCCCGGAAGCAGCTCAATGGAATCAGCTTGTTTTGCATCCAACGAGCACTGCGGATCCAGCAGGTCCTAGTATTCTTCGCATCTTATCGACAGGAAAAGCCATGACAGCGTCACAACTTATATTTGATCGCAATTATTTAGATAATCAGGCCGCTTATGGTTATAGTTATATTGCAGATATCTGGACGGGTCCTAATAGCTTTTATAAAATGCATGACTTAACTATGACAATTCCAATTGGAAATGGTAAAACATTTACGGGAAGGGTACAGGGGGATAATACTTTGAGGTTAACGAATATAAATGATGTAAATGATGTAGTCATATTTGATGCTCCCACTATGGTTTTTGATCCGATTGTTAATCCACCTATATTTCCCACATCTATTCAGATTTTTTCTGGTATTAAATTTCCCGTTCATATGGATGAGTCGAAAGATCAAGAAAATAGCACACAACTGAGTAAATTATTACAAGAGGCTATTATTGCTGGATTAGTGCCAACAACTGATATTTTGAGTAATCAATATTTAGAAAGCAAACAAGGGAAGTATTATGACGTCAATTCTAAGTTAACGCCTCCAGGTGGAACTACGGGTCCTTGGTATGACCTCTATTCTAAAGCGCTACATAGTTTAGGAGACATTTACACATTTGCTTTTGATGAGCCATTATGGCCTCAAGTGCAAATCGGTGCCAATGTGTTTACTAATCAATATTTAGGGATTACTATCGGTCCTTTACAGCAAGGCGCGTCTTCTGCCACCAGCGTCAATATGATACAAAGGGAGCAGACAGGCATGTGTACGGCTATTGTAGTGGGTTCTTCTGCTTCCCTTATTCCCACTGGGACAGTGACATTTAGTATAGATGGTCAAGTATTAGGAACTGTTCCTTTAATAAATGGACGAGCCTTCTTCGAAATCACAAATATCGCTCCAGGTTTTCATAATCTTACTGCCTCGTATTCAGGTGATGAAAATTATCTCCCTTCATCAGGTACGGAGCAAGTTTTTGTGAAAAGCACGCTTACTCCACCTACAAATCTGCGAGTGACACAAATTAAAAATCGCTTTGCAACACAAACAGAGTTTGTTAATGTCATCACGTGGGAAGCACCCACCACGGGTCATCCACCTGCTCTCTACAAAATTTATCGAGATGTGCAATTAACCGATCTCATTGCAACCGTGCAAGGTGAAAGATTAAGGTTTGAAGATCACAATCGTAGAAAAGGACGTTCTTATTCCTATTTCATTGTGTCTATAGACACTGCAGGTCAAGTTTCTTCGCCTGCGGAAGTTGTCTTTCGCTGAGACCGTTAAAATGATTTTTCTGGTCATACGCGAGGCGTTTGGAACCCCCAAGCAACTTCGTTGCTAATATCAAAAAATAACAGTGACTTTTTTGGTCATACGCGAAGCGTTTGGAGCCCAAGCAACTTCGTTGCTAATATCAAAAAGTAACAGTGACCTTTTTAGTAGTTGGTCAAAGTATACTTAAAAAGACTGGTTTTATCTGTGCGGTAGCACTATTACTGCATTAGCCCAGAACGAGCGCTAAACGCG
>JASBUW010000191.1 GCA_030147755.1 Parachlamydiaceae bacterium | reverse complement strand
TTACTTTTTGATATTAGCAACGAAGTTGCTTAGGGGCTCCAAACGCTTCGCGTATTGCCATTTAAATTTAATTTGAAGATGATTTTTTTTACAAAATGGCTTAGAATCATTCATTTTATCTAGGCAGCTCCATGACTCCTACTTCCTCATTTTTGAAAGGAATTTTTTTACCCCTCTTTTTATGGATAGCTTTTACTCCCTGGTCTGCTGAATTAGATCTAAAAATCAGTCATTTTTTCTATCAAACAGGCTCTTTTAGTACCTACCCGTTATGGACATGGTTTTATACGTATGGCCTTTGGCCTGCTTGGATTTTAGCAGGTTTAGCCTGTCTAGGCTTGGGACTCTCTGCTTTCAATGCTTATCGCCATTGGTGTCGTCCTTGCTTATTTCTGATCCTCACATTGGCACTCGGATCCGGTTTAATCATTCACGCCTGCTTAAAAGATCATTGGGGGCGACCTCGTCCTCGTCAAACCATCGAATTTGGAGGCGCTCAACCCTTTCGTCCCTATTATCAACCGCATTTTTGGCACCAACCGGAACCCTCTAAATCATTTGCTTGTGGCCATGGTTCCTTAGGCTTTTACTTTTTTGCCTTAAGTGCTCTAGGGGCTTTTTATCAGCGACGACGTGTGTATTACTTAGGACTAGGACTTGCCTGGGGTTTAGGCATAGGATTAAGTTTAGCAAGAATTGCACAAGGAGGACATTTTTTGTCTGATACGCTTGCTTCTGCTTTAATTATGTGGTTAACAACTTGGATTTTAGCTTATGTTTTGTTGAAACAAAACATGTCTCGAGGAACAAATGAAAGGGTTAACACCTAAACAACGTGAAATTTTACAATTTATTCAACATTTTATCGAACAACATCACTATTCTCCCAGCTATCGCGAAATCATGCACCATTTCGCTTTTACTTCACCGGGCTCTGTTTATAAACATATTCGCACTTTAAAACGTAAAGGAGTTTTAACAACAGAAACGCAGGCTCATCGCTCAATCCTGCCTATTATTCCTCCTCAAATCACGCAAAATACAGCTGAACTCAAACTCCCTTTAATTGGTCATTTTTCCGCCGGTTATCCGTTAGAATTGTTTGTACGCACTCAAACGCTTGCCGTTCCTCCTTCTTTGGTCCATGCCCCTGAAAATACTTATATTTTACAAGTCCAAGGGGACGCTTTAAAGGAAGAAAGTATTCAAGATGGAGATTTTTTACTGATTGAAGCACGGCAAGATATTCAAGCAGGCGAAATTATTTTAGGATTGATCAATCAACAAGACAGCGTATTAAAACGTTATTATCCGGAAGGACAATACATCCGCCTCGAAAGCCTGCATCCTCTTCAACCGGCATTGACAATTCGGCACGAACATATTCTCCTTCAAGGCATATTAGTTGGTCTTTTACGGCTCTATTGAGAGTTAAAAAAATTGACCACTTCTGTCATAGAAGGTCGTTTTGCAGGATCAGGATCCACCATTTGACGTACCATATTACGCACATTCGTATCCGGAATTTCTGCTAATCCCTGCCATTTATCGGGATTATTCTTCCATAAACGGCGTCCCCGCGCGATCGTCTGTGCTTCTGTTTCGGTATTGGGAGGAGGAGAAATTGCATCCGCTTCTTCTCTCATCTGTCGACTTTCTGCGATTTGCAAGTTCGTCCAATCCTTAATATTATATGTATTATCACTAAGAAATTGACAAAGTGTCACACCAAATTGAAAGACATCCGATTCCTTTGAAAAACGCACTTCGCTATTAAGAGAGGTTCCTGCCCACGCGGGATCTGCATGCCATACAACAATTTGAGCATTTGTTGATCGATGAGCAGGGTCTTGACGTGAGCTAAGTCCAAAGTCAGACACTTGAACAAAATGATCTCCATTCGGACTAGGCTTATACAAAAAATTATCCAATTTTAAATCACGGTGTACAATGTCAATTGAATGTAGCTGCTCTATTCCCTGTGCCATTTGAGTTGCTATTTGCAATTTATCACCCCAATCCAAATTTATTGTAGTTACCAATTGATTAATATTTCCTTGTTGTACTGCAGACATAACACCTACAGACATGACACCTACCTGCCCTGTATTCACATCCGTAATGCGCTTGGCAATATGCACATGAGATAAATCTAATCCTAATGCTAAGCCTTGCTCTGCTTGATCTTTAATATATAAATTGAGCTCTCGTTCTTCTTGTTCAAGCTGAGCTGTCCTAGGATCAGTGCTAGGTTTTGCTAAACGAAAGGCACTCACTTTCATTTGCTCTTGTTCTAAGCTTGCAAGCTTAGTGGAAGCAACCAGAACCACTTCCACTGTTTTATTAAATTGACCTTTTCCTAATTCTCGTGTTTCCACAAAAACTTTACCCTTTTGGGTAAAGAGCAGTGTTTTTGCGTTCCATTCTATTGTTTGATCTGCCTGCTTTTGCTGTGCTAATGCTATAAACGCAGGTCCCATGTCTTGAATATACTTCATCGTCGACTCATACGAATCACTTAGTGCGCCTTTTATTTGGCCAGTTAAATTTTGATAAGCTCTGCCTTCTTGCTCAGGAAGATGAAGTTCCGGAAGAGGTTCATTGAATAGCGCCCTTGTGGCTTTGACTTGCTGCGCTAGGTCTTGTATCGCATGTTGAGCCGTAATTCCCATGTGTGCAGTCTGTTGTACTAACGAGCTAGTAGTAGAATAATGATGCACTTGATGGACAGTTTGGGCAGACTCACTATCTTTTATATAACCACCCTCTCCTTCTTCACTTTCAGTTTCATAGACTCTATTCACTAAAACTTGAGTTCCAACTGTTTGACTTTTATTTAAAGTATTTTCTTGATTCGTAGTTTGTTGATTCGTAGAAACTTCACTTGTTTCTTCTGTTGAATAATTTGTATATGATTGAGTTGTCGTATACAAATTAACAGATGGTGTATTATTTGATGTCATAAAACCTCAATAATATTTAAATAAACAAAATCTACTATTTTTATTATAACATTTATACAATTATTTAATAATAAATTTAAAAAAATTAATTTAATTGATATTAAATCTTAACAATGAGATAATTGCATTTTTTAATAAAAATTTTATTATAGAATATGTCTATTCCTATCTCTTTACTTTTAAATTCTCCAATGAACTCGGAAGCAGCGTCTTCTTCTCAAGCAGAAGGAGATCTTAGAGGGCGTTCTTGTAAACGGCGAGCAGAAGAAACGCATCTTACTGTGACAAATGTAATTCAATCACAAATACAGACGGAGATTTCTTCTAAGAGACTTAAACCTATACAAGTCTCTTCTCCTCAATCCGAGACTCAACACAATCTCACTCCTCAGCAATGGATAGAAAAAGCTGGTCGTTATCGGCGGGAGCGCGATTTTCAGCTTGTGAAACAAATTCTGGCAGAAGCTTTAACTCTGTATCCTCACAATGAAGATCTAATCTATTACTGTGCGGATTATGCATATTTAGAAGGTAAATTTGAAAAAGCACTTGAATTCTTAAAGCAAGCACCACAAAGTGAACGTTGTTCCACATTAAGAGCAAGAATTGAAAAAACACGTCAAGACATAAGAAATCCTCAGCCTCGACAAAGAAAGCAGTGGTCCATTCTACCTAGTCAAAAACAAGTTCATCCCCCTCAACCTGAAGAGACAAATTATCTCCTCTTTAATCCCTCTCAAACATCTACGCCTCGTCGAACACAAACACCTCAAGAATTCATGCAGGAGATTAAGGAACATTACGAAGCTAATCAATTTATTAAAGTAAAAGCAAGTATAGACTTAGCTCTCAGTTTCTATCCTCGAGATATTGGTCTCGTCAATTTTTGTACAGATGCTCTCTTTTTGATAGGCTACCCTATTGAGGAATGTCTTAGAGTTTTTAGAACTCTCTTTCAACCTCTTACGTCTATTTCTACTACTTCTACCACAACAAATGGAGCACAATCAATTCAGCAAGAAACAAGAGCCGAACCCACTATCTCGTTTTCTCCTTCCACGAGTTCCTCTTCTTATTGTACACCTTTAACTCCAGACTATTTCCTTGCACAAATCAAGAGTTTATCGTCATCACAAATCGAGGTGCAACATTGTCAACCTCTCATAGAACAAGCTTTAAAAGCTTATCCAAAAGATGGCGCCATCGCCTATCAAACCGCTGAATTTTTCTATTTACAAGGCAAATTGGATCAAGCACTAAACATTATCAACAGGTTCTTGCTGTTTGTCATACATTCACCTGAAAAACAAAAATTAACTGAATTGCGACTTAAAATTTTGAATCAACAACACCGTTTAAATGTGTCTGAAAAAGCAATTGGATAGGATAAAGTACCCGCTTAAAATAGGGCTGATAGCGACTCCAACAATCCGGACTATTCACAATAAGGGTTGTTTCTTCAGGCAGTGGATTTGGGTGATCTTGTGGATGGAAAAGAATATCTCCTCCAAATCCTCCACAACACATCTTAGAAGAAGAAATGAATTTTACAGTCAATCTTTGAACTCGTTTTAAAATCCGCCAAACAGCATCTTTTTCTTGATGATCATTTTGCCCACAATAAGGTTGATAATAGACTTCAAGTGGTTGAGGCAAGCTAAGAACAATCTTGTGTTGTTCCAACAAACGTTCAATCCAAACATATAAATCAAAATCAGCAGATGTCTGTTTCTCAACGAAGCATTGACACCCTTTTGCCAAGAAATAGGCACGAGCAGGCAACCATTTTAAAAAAGTGTGTAAAATGCGATGCTGTAAGTGCAGCGCCCTTTGTCGTTCTTGCGGATAACAAATCGTTTCAGATCCTCCATGAATGAGACGCTCGAAGATAGCTCCACAACAAGGCTGTCTTTTATCTAATTTAAGAGGATGTCCCAATCTTTGCATAAAATCCAGCGTTTGAGCAATCACATCGTGTTGAAAGAGGTCTTGTACACAACACACGACCAATACGGGGTGGGTTATATGTATAGAAGGATCTGCCTGCTGTTTAATAAAACTTCCTTGCGCTGACTTGTGTAACCATCTGGACCCATAAGCGCGCCACCAAAAATTTCCTATGCGTTGCGCTAATGTGATCCAACGACGATACTGCCGTCGACTCATTTCACTTGTCAATGCGCCTGTTTGCAGTTGTGTACGTAGCTCTTGCACAGTTTGATAGATTTGACGATAAGGCACCTGATGCGGACAAAGCGATTCACAGGCTTGACATCCCAAACAACGATCGAACGTGGTCAAAGCTAAAGAAGAAGGTTCTATCTGTCCTTGTAAAAAGCGTTTAGCTAAATGCAAGCGTCCACGTGGTGATTCTTGTTCCCATCCGGTTGTTTGAAACGTCACACACGCTTCTGTACATAATCCGCACCCCGTACACTTAGACTGTAATTGATCCAATAAAGTGAGTTGTGCTTCAAGGGCTTGTTCATCCATTGTTGAGACTCTCCCGCAGATGCTGTTTCCAAAGCGGTTTGACTGATTCTTCCCTGCTGGCTAAAAGGCGCGGAGTCAACCACCACGTCTTTTCAGTTAATCCGTGGTACCATATATATTCGTCTGGTTGTAAAGATTGTTTAGAAGAGAGATAAGCTTGTAAAGATTGCTGATTGAAAAATTGTTTTAATTGTATTCTTTTATCTTGTCGTTGAGCGAGTAAATAACCTGGACATAGCTGAGCAAAGGATTCCATTTCTTCTTTTAATCCGGAAATTTGAGCTAAAATGAAGTTTTGAGATTGTGCTTGACCGGACCATACACAGTCTAAACGCTCCCAGGAAGAAGAAAATCTTTTTAATTGATGAAATTGCTCCCATAAAGCATCTAAGTGCCGAAATGACCATGTCAAATACAAACGCATCGCAGGTACATGATAGGTTTTTAAATACATTTTCACTGGAAAACCGGGTAAATGCTGTAAATCTTCTAAGAGCTTATGTAAGGTAGGACCTGCCAAACCACTTCGTTGAGGACCTCCCCATTGCAATTGACAGCCTTGCTCTGTGATCCATTCTATTCCTAATAGCGCTTCCGAGAGATTTTCTTGCTTTAATTGTAGATCTGTTATTTGACCTGATAAAATTAACTCACTAACAGATTGTTTAGAAGAAGCTAAAGGACTTTCTTCTACATTCACTTCTAATTGTTTTTCAAATAAAGAAGATTGTAACTCTCTTAAAGAACAACCTGCCCCTATTTCTAGGACATCTTGTTCATGAATCATCCAATGAGAAAAAGCGCGCGTGGATACGCAACATGCGACAGAAGACGCATTAAAAGGAATTCTTTGTTGATGTAAACAATACAGTAAAGCCACTAAGCGAGAAGGTGTTTTTGGAGCTAGCAAAAAACGTGTCTGACCTACATTGGCCACTTCAAAACGCTCATCTTCTGCTAAAAGTTGATTGACACATGGCCATGGAGTTTGCGCTCCTGGTGTTTCTCTAGGGTTAGTCATGTTTGGCTTTCTCCAAGCATTTTCCTGGTATAGGAAAAAAGCGCTCTTGGCTTAGCAATTCGGCAGGATCAAATAAGCGATGTAAAGCTTGCCAATGAGTACGCGTGTCTTCGCTCCAAAAAGGCGGCATATAAGGAGAAAATTGCTTGCCAATGCCATGGCAAGAGCTTATTTTGCCTTTATGTTGATCTAGATAATCTGCCCATAACACAAGAAATTTTTGTATGCGTTGGGTAAAATCATAAGATTCTCCTTCAGCTTGCAAAATGAAATGCACACTACCTGCTAAAAGATCTGCTTGTTGCAGGCATTCTAATTGGAGCTCATTTGCTTGTTCTAAAGCCCATTGCATCGCATGAGGCAACTGTCTTGTAGTCAAAGCACTTGTTAACATCATAAAAAGTTGCTTTGTTGCTAGGAAGTGCGGTAAAGCATGTGACAGATAGGTGTGATGTAAAAAAGATTGCGCTAAAAAAGCAGACGCGTGTGTTAAGCGCCAGTCTTCGCCTTCTAATCCGATGTAAAATTGCTGATGAGATTTTACTATAAAAGCTAATGTTTGCAAAGATCTTAAAGCGGACAATTGTGTAAGAACCTCTTCCCAAGAAGCCTGCACCATAAAAATGAGTCTTTTGCCAAAACGATGCTTTAATTTTAGGTGCATGTCGATGATGACTCCCCACAACCCTTCGGCTCCGCACACTAAAGCAGAAGGCACTTGATAATGGACAACACCTTGACCATCCACAAAAGTGACACTTTGTATCACATCAAAGAAATATTTTTCTTGCTGGTGATACCCTCTTGCGTGCGTACTCAAACAACTCGCGAGTCCAGCCACACCGGCAGTCGCCATTTCAAGGGGGAAAAACCACCCATCTGCTTCAATATGATGATTGAGTTGTTTTATCGTCACACCCGGTTCTACAATTAAAGTGCCTTGAAGAGGATCATACTGTTTAATTTGTTTGAAATGATTTGTCAGTAAAATCACACCTGCGGCACTTGCAATACTGCCGCCTGTCAAACTTGTGCCTCCACAACGAACTGTCACAGGTATTTTTAATTGATAACAGTGAGCCATGAAAGGCGCAATATTAGAGGTGGCATGAGGACGAAAAACGAGCAAAGGCCATTTGGCGTGAAGAGGCTGAGCATCTCTTTCATAGCAAGAAAGCCCATCAGGAGAATCTTCTACGGATAAAAACTCTCCTAAAGAGCAGCCGTGCGTTTGTAAATATTTATAACGTTCTAGAATAGCAGAGGGCTGAGGGGTTTGACCTAATAGATAAACAGAGCAATTAGTCGTGGTGGTGTTCATCTTCTAAATCGTCAGGCTCCGGTTCAAAGTCTTCTAATGTTTTGGATTTACGTCCTGCAATCATGCGAATAATGGCAAATGTCCATGCCAGGCAAACATAGCTCCACGATAGCGCCATAAACACTAAAGCAAAGTAATGCAGAATGCCGTAAAAAATGAGAACAGCGGCTAACACGGTTAGGAAGACCATGCGAAAAGAAGCGACGCGAATTTCTAATGTTTTGACGCTGGGATATTTCCAACGACTAATCATGCAGTATCCCAATAGAGTCAAAGCGATCGATAAAATCCACGTTTCGGTCGTAGGAGAAAGCATCACAAGCGATTTAAAATCTTCTGAGAATAGAAAGAGGTTAAGAGAAACAGCGGCTGCGGCTGCAGCAGGAATCGGTAATCCGGTAAAATGTTTTTTATGCGCTTGTGCTAACTCACTATTGCTTTTGGCAGCCATGGCACTGACGTTAAAGCGCACCAAGCGCAAAATTCCACATAGTGAGTAAATAATGGCAGCCATCGTGACCCAAAAGGAGAGATTGGTTCCAGGTAAAACCGATAAACTTTTCAAAATGATCACAGAAGGAGCAACCCCAAAGGAAATGGCATCCGCTAAGGAATCAAAGAGACCGCCAAATTCACTTTCGGCCTTAAACGCGCGTGCAATGGCGCCATCTAGTAGATCGGCAAAGGCAGCAAGTAAGAGAATGCCCGTCATCGCACTGAGGATTTGCGGGGTGGCTTCGCCAACAGAAATCATATTGATGCGAAAAATGACGAACAAGCCACAGGACAACCCAAAAGCCGTCACGACATTGGGCAATAACGCAATTTTTTTCATTTTCTTGGCTTCCATAATGCTTGCCTATTAAAGAATTGGAAGTATGCGAGGCGTTTAGTGGACGAAACGACAAACGACCATAACGACATAAACGACTTTAACGACAACGACAAACGACAATAATTATGGTGGACCCCAAAGATTGGACAGAATTTGAGGTTCGTTTTGTCCTCTTTTTCTGTTTATTCACGATTGAATTCTTTGAGAGCATCCTTTTTAGAAGACACTCGCCTCGAAAACAAATTCAATTTCAGCTAAGCCGAAG
>JASBUW010000172.1 GCA_030147755.1 Parachlamydiaceae bacterium | reverse complement strand
CTTCGGTCACTGTGGGCTTCGTTCAGACGCCCTAAAGGGCTTAGCAACATTGTTTTACCATATTCTTTTGATCAATAAAAGATGTGGGTACAACTATGGGGTAAAAGCTCAAAGTTAATTTCTATAACGGATTCAAAACTTTTCCCTAATTCTCTAACCGCGTGCGTCTTGCCTACTTGTCGAACGCCGCGTAAAACCAGAGGTTTTCTTCTTGAATCATTTTCCAACTCTTTAAATGCCAATCGATTAATCTTCTCATGCTTAAAATATAAATCAAAAATAAGAAATTATATTCGAAATATAAACCACAATAGTGATTCCATGTTCGAAATATAAACCATTTTTCAATTTATATGCTTGAAAAATAAACCAAGTAAAGAATTATTTCTCCGTATACAGAATGCGCAAACGAGCGGCTAATAGCAAGCTATTGGCAAATACCAAACCGCAAACTGTACGACGCGAAATGAGTTCTAAATGACGCGCAACAAAAATGGTCACAGTCGATACAAGTGTATTTGTTCCGACATAACGGGCTTTCGCGGAAACAGGTCTTTTTAACACCTCCTCAGCAGCAAAAAATAAAAGATCATTAGCTAATGAAGAAATGGCTAAAACAAGAGCCGTGAGTTTACTATCTACTTGTCCTAGCTGCCCAGCAACAAAGCCAACTGCTCCCCAAGCTAACATACCAATGTGGACTTGAGACCATTTAGGGGTAATAATCATCATGTTTCTCCGTAATTATAGATTTAGATCAGAAATAGGGTTTATTCAAATATACAAAGAATCGCAATTTTTTCAAATAAGATCAAGTTGAAACAAAGCATTTTGATTTCTTGTTTTATTCCCATTTTATGCTAGATAAATTTAAATATTTTTGTTATAATCCATTTAAAATCAAGAGCTTAAGTAAAAAAATAACATTTAAATATTTTCATTTTATGATTATAATAGGCTATTTATGTATTCTGATCCTCTTACAAAAAGTACAGATGGGCTACCGCCCATAAATCCTTCATTATTTAACCCTCATTTGGATAATGGTGCGGATGATAGTAAAAAGCTTAAACTTGACTTATCAAGTTTAAGCCAACCTTCTCCACTTTCTACTTCTTCTGGTATGTCTTCCAAATCCGTTTCATCTCAGAGCAAAGGCAAAGGTATTGTGCAATCTATTTGGGAAACGATGGGAGGAAAACCAACTAATAACTCTCCACCTACGACAGAATTACCTAGGCAGCGATCTCAGTTATTGAATTTTGAAAATTTAGAACTCGTACACTATTTAAGTGAAGCCTCGCCAAGTCATCCACCCCCTCTCTCTTCTATTAAAAAGCATTCTTATCAGCAAATAGCACGTGATTTTTTGCTTAAATTTTTACTAGAGTGGGAAGCAGAACTTTTTAAAAATAAAGCTAACCTCGCCAAATTGCATCAATTTCGCCCAGATTTTACTCCATCCACTGATTCTTTTCTGCTTTTCAATTATTTACATGACCTCACATTAATGAGTCAGGTTTTGCAAATGCTCCCTCAGGATCTTTTGGATAAAAAAGATGTGAAAGAACCTATTGTGCTGATGGTAAAAAAGTTGGTAAAAAAATTTAAAAATTTAAAAGATGTGCAAGATTCTCCACAAATGATGCGCATTAAGATTTGTTGTTGTCAAATTGGTGATTGCTTACAGCAATATGTGACGATTCTTACTCATGCTTTAAGGAAACAAATCCAAAAAGAAGACGAGATTAAGCGCGTTGAAAAACCGAAAGAAACTTTTCAGTTATGCCACTGTTTATCTCCACAACTAGAAGTTGGACTACAAAACCTACTCAAAAACCCTTGTAGTTCATTCAATGGTGATTTTAATCGCATTATCCAAGCCCAACTCTTAATTGTTTCTAATGAAAATACTGAATTGCCACCCCCTCAGTTAACTGTTGAAATTGGAAAAGATAAAGAGCTTTTGCAAACTTATAATCAATCTCTATTGAACTTCTTTATGCATTATCTTCAGATACACGAAACGGATAAATCGAATGTTCTATCGCATTTCGATAAGCCTTCTTCTATTTCTATGGCAGATTTTTATGAAGCTTTGGAACAAGAAGAAGAAGAATGCAAAGAAAATCCGGAATTATCCAAAGCAAATAGATTAAAATTGTTACCCTTCTTGAGAGCAATGGGACAAGCTGTGTTATGCGGAACACAATTTAATCTGATTACTTTAGAAAAATTTATAACAGTTTTTTCTTCTAAAAATAAAATTCTTCGTGAAATTTCTAATAAACCCGAAAACTACACAAAACAGATCCATTTTTACTTCAAAGACGATTCATTAACGCTTAAACTGAAGCGTGTCTGCGCTTTAGAAGACCTCAATAATTCTTCCCTGAATTATTTTCCTGCATGTGAAATTAACATATTCACAACCCTTACGATTTCTCTTCCTGATTTAGATAATCATACGACGCGTATAGAAATTGAGATTTCATGTCCGCCTTATACACCTGAATTAGGGTGGAACTTTTTACAGCGCTATGCTGCCTTAATCACTCTGATAAAAACAATGGGTATTAACTATCGCGTAGCGAATCAAATGAGTACATCGTCTCCAAATACGCCCTCTTAGACCACAAATCATCCTCTCTGTGCTCTCTGTGGTAATTCATAAAAAATAACCACAGAGAGCACAGAGGAGAAAAAGAGAAAGGCAACACTCTAGAAGCCTATCAAAGCTTCTAGGTGTTGCCTTTCTGATAAAAGAATCGCATCGACCTTTTGTAAAAGGTCTGATGCGGAAGATCTATTCAAAAAAGAGATCTTTTAATTAAACATCCCCATCAAATTAATGACTAGAACGATAATTAGAACGTCCACCACCGTAAGAAGAGTGTTCTCTTGGTTCGCGTCTTTCGCTACGATCTCTTTCTTGAGCTAAGCTGATGCGAAGAGGACGGTCGAGCAAGGGCTTACCATTGAGTTCGCGAATCGCTTGATTTGCAGACTCTGCATCTGCCATTTCGACAAATCCAAAACCCTTAGATTTTCCCGTCATTTGATCGGTAACAATCTTGGCACTAACGACTTGACCAAACTGCTCGAAATGAGCTTTTAATTGCTCTTCCGTTGTTTTCCAAGACAAGTTACCAACAAATATTTTCTTCATAAAATTCTCCATAGAATTAAGTTAACAAGGGGTCTAACATGTACTTATGTGGCTCCCCTCGACACCAACATAAGGACAACTTTTTTCATTTCGCTATCTAGCGAAATAGGTAAATTTTAAGGCAGTGGGAGTGGGCAAGGGAGAGACAAGGTATCTTGATTTGAGCTTAATGGGAAAATTGACTGTGTAATAAGAAAAAGTTCAATTCAGAACAGGCTAACTTATCCTTACAAGCCTCAAAAATACGTATGAACCTCTTTGCGCCACATTAAACTGTCTGCGTAAAGGGCATTGCTGTGTTGACTTTACTATTACCTCAAGTGATATCCTAATTTAATTGTAACATAATTTACTTTTTAGTCTAGCAGAATGTCAAAAAAAGATTCTGTTTAATCCTTTTTCTATTATAATTATTGATTTTCTAGCAATTATATCTTTTATTTAACCCAAAATCTTAGGGTATTTATCTATGCCTGAGCTACCTGAAGTCCATACAATCTTGGAAGATTTAAAGCAAGCAGGTCTGCAGGGCCGCACAATTCAGCAAGCTCATGTCTATTGGCCTAAAACCGTGAATCAACCAGATGTCGCAACTTTTTGTCAAGTTTTGCCTCATAAACAAATTCTCGCCCTAGAACGCCGTGGCAAATATCTCTTTTTAACCCTTTCTGAAGGATGGTACCTGTGCATTCATTTGCGTATGACCGGCCGCCTCTTATTAGTGGATTCTGCCTCACCTGAATCGCCTTATATTCGCTTACGCTTAGACTTAGATCAACATCAATCTCTTTATTATCACGATACACGTAAATTTGGACGTTGGTCTCTCGTCAAAGATCCTCAACTCATCTTAGGTAAAATCGGTCCAGAGCCTTTAGCTGCCGATTTTGCTTTTATCCCCTTTTGGGATCAACTTAAACAACGCTCACGCGCTCTTAAACCTTTATTGCTCGATCAAACGTTTTTAGCCGGTTTAGGCAATATTTATGTCGACGAAGCTTTATGGGAGGCTCAACTGCATCCTTTACAACCTGCTAATAGTTTGCCGCGCAAACAAGCTGAAAAATTACATGCGAGTATTATTCATGTTTTGCAACGCGGAATAGACAGCCGAGGAACCACTTTAGGGAAAGGGCGAACGAATTATTATCGGTTAGATGGCACGCGCGGTGAACATCAAGCGTTACTCAAAGTATTTCGGCGTACAGGCCAACCTTGTCCACGTTGTGGGCATCTCATCGAACGTTTAGTCGTTGCCCAAAGAAGTACGCATATTTGTACGCATTGCCAAACTCTAAATGTCGAGCTATTTTAAGATTTGAAATGTTTTAAGTTCTTTTGCGGCATCTTTATCAAATGTATAGGTAAATGTGCAATCATGCGATAAATTTTGCCTTCCAATCAAGCAATCTACAAAACCAACTGATTGACTTACTTTGTAATCTTGGAGTGCATGCCAAACAATATCATGGTTTTCAAAAATCAATTCTTGCGTCTGTAAAAGAGCATGTAAAATATTAATTATTTCTTCTTTGTCAATTTTGTAAGCGCGTTCTAACACCCACACTGTTTCCGCTAAAGTTATTTGACCAACCCACAACAACTCAGCCTGTTTTACCGCTTTATTTATCACTTGATTAGCAAGTTCAGCCTGTATAGGTTCATCTTGAGTTAAATATCTTACTAGAACGTTCGTATCCAATCCAATCATTGCATCGCCTCTTGAGCCCCATCTGATATCGCTTTCTTCATTTCAGCTAAACTGACAGGTTTTTTTCGCTTACTTTTGATGATCCCTTTTAAATGAGAAATATGAGTCTGGACAGGAATAATTAAAATACTTCCATCACTCTGAATTTGAAAATCTAGCTGAGATCCCTCATGAATCATGGCTGTCATTCTGATTTTCTTCGGAATGGTGACTTGCCCTTTACTTGTCACTGTTGATTTTACCATAAAATTTCCTTACATTTAATATATTTCCTTACTTTATTGTAAGATTTAACAAGAAATTTGTCCATTTATTTTTAGGATTCGATTTTTTTCTCTGCGCCTTTGCGCTTCTCTGCGTACTAACTTTTGAAAATTCTCTGAATAGCTATCATTTTAAGATGAAATTTATGTTTAATTTTTATCAACAAAGCAAGTAATATCAAAGTTTTAGATATCTAGGGGTCATTTGATGTTTACGGGAATTGTAGAAGAATTGGGCGTAATTCAAGCCATTGATTGGCATGCACAAGGTGCCCGCTTTTCTATTCAAGCTTCTCAAGTTTTACAAGACGCCAAAATAGGCGACTCTATTTGCGTAAATGGTTGTTGTCTGACACTTGTGAAACAAGATGGTCAAATTTGGTGTTGTGATGCGGTGCAAGAAACACTGGAACGCACGCATTTCAAACATTTTCGCATAGGAGATCGCGTCAATCTAGAACGTGCTGTACGCTATCAAGATCGATTAGGTGGCCATTTAGTGCAAGGCCACATTGATGAAACAGGAACCATCCTAACTAAAAAAGCACTTACCGATTCTTCCTGGTGGGTTTCTATTGCTGCGTCCCCTACTATTTTGCGTTATGTTGTTTTAAAAGGTTCGATTGCCGTAGATGGCGTGAGTTTAACAGTTGCAGATGTGACCGCCACAAGCTTTTCTTTTGCGATGATTCCTCATACAGCTCAAATGACCACATTAGGATTCAAGCAAGAGGGCGAACTTGTGAATTTAGAAGTCGATCTCATGGCCAAATATATCGAACGTCTCGTTCATCCTTTTATTGTGAATGTTCCAAAGGAAGTTAATTATGTTAAGCACCATTGAAGAAGCCATTGAAGCCTTAGCGAACGGTCGTTTTGTGATCGTAGCCGATGATGAAAATCGTGAAAATGAGGGTGACCTCATTTTAGCAGCTGAAAAAGCCACTCCACAAGCTTTAGCGTTTATGATTCGCTACACAACCGGCATCCTTTGTTTATCGATGCAAGGAGATCGGTTAGACGAGCTTCAGCTCCCTCAAATGGTAGCTGAAAACACCGATCGCAAACAAACAGCATTTACGGTTTCTGTGGATAGCCGCTCTAACATCACCACAGGTGTATCAGCAGCAGATCGCGCACAAACCATTTTAACTTTGCTTAACCCTCATACGCGTCCCGAAGACTTAGCGCGACCCGGTCACATTTTTCCTTTGCGCTACAAAGAAGGTGGTGTTTTAAAGCGAGCGGGTCATACAGAGGCTGCTATAGATCTTGCCAAAATGGCCCGCTGCTATCCGGCAGGTGTTTTAGGCGAGCTCATGAATGATGACGGCACCATGATGCGTTTACCTGACTTAAAAAAATTTGCAGCTCAACATGACATTCCCTTAATTACTGTGGCAGATATTGTACGTTATCGACGACGTCGAGAAAAATTGGTTGTACGCGTTTCACAAGCACGCTTACCCACAGATTATGGCGATTTTAATGCTTTCGTTTTTGAATCCAAATTAGATGGCATGCAACACATGGCATTGGTAAAAGGCGAAGTCAATGGACAAGCGAATGTGCTGGTGCGGGTTCATTCTGAATGTTTAACAAGCGATGTCTTTGGCTCTCAGCGCTGTGATTGCGGTGCACAGCTTGCTTGCGCAATGCAACGTATTGCAGAAGAAGGGCAAGGTGTGATTGTTTATTTACGCGGCCATGAAGGCAGAGGGATTGGTTTAGGACACAAATTGCGTGCTTATCAGTTGCAAGATCAAGGACGGGATACAGTAGAAGCAAATATCGAGCTAGGATTGCCCATTGATTCGCGTGAATATGGAATTGGGGCGCAAATTCTCGCCGACCTCGGACTTTCGACCATTCGTTTGATGACTAATAATCCAGCCAAATATGGCGGATTAGCGGGTTATGATTTATCGATTGTGGAGCGCATTCCCTTGATTTCTTCTCCTACAGTAGAAAATCAACGTTACTTGCAAACCAAAAAAGATAAAATGGGTCATTTATTAGATATTGTAGATATTGGAATCCCTGCTTAACAATATAAGGAATAATGATGAAAGAATATAAAGGCCATTTAACAATACAACATGCACGTTTTGGTATTGTCGTTGCACGCTTTAATGAATTGATCACACATAGCCTTCTCAATGGAGCTTTAGAGGGACTTGAACGTTTTGGAATTCCTAAAAATGCCGTGACCGTTGCATGGGTGCCCGGCTCGTTTGAGATCCCGCTGGTAGCTAAACAGTTGGCGCAGAGCAAACAATTTGATGCTATCATTTGTTTGGGAGCAGTCATTCGCGGTGCAACCCCTCATTTTGATTACGTGGCAGGTCAAGCAGCCTCTGGAATAGCCCAAGTAGGACTAGAAGCGAATCTTCCCGTAATTTTTGGTGTTCTCACAACAGAAACGATTGAACAAGCGATTGAACGCGCCGGAACAAAAGCAGGCAACAAAGGCTTTGAAGCAGCTCAATGTGCAATTGAAATGGTAAATTTGATGCGTCAATTGAAAGAAGAAAGCCCTTCTCCGCAGACATATGCAACGCCACTTTCAGCAAGTGATGTAGCTTTGCAGAGTAAAGTATAAGTAAACGTTTACTGTGGCATTGGAATTATCATTAAACCATCTGTCGCTCTTTCAGAGCTCAGCTCATGTATGGGTCTAAACCCAGGC
>JASBUW010000170.1 GCA_030147755.1 Parachlamydiaceae bacterium | reverse complement strand
CTCAATTATTTTTGCATTTTTAACCCCACGTTCCGCTACAGGCCTAACCGGCCTTTCGCTTCACGCGGGGCTTCCCACTTTTGATCGCTGCCGCGATTAGCTACAATTGTCCAAACTTCAGTTTGCGTAAGGTGAGTTAATAACCACATGAGTTAATAACCACAGAGGCACAGAGAGCACAGAGGAGAACAAATGAAGTTTAGATGAAAATCATCACCATTGCCACTGTCTATTACTTATTTCGATAGATGACGTCGAAATGCCGCGTATCGCGACATAGTAAATTCAACGTGAGCCATGCATCCTGAGGAGTGTATGTATTGGGTTCTTGCGGTTTGACTTGTCCTTCATCTACAATCCCCATCCAGTAGCCAATCCCAAGCTGTTTGGTCAGTACCCAAATTTGTGTTACGCCTGCAAATAAGTAAGGTTTAATGTTCTGCGCATTTGCAACATCTAGGCTCGCATGAGCTTGTAAAAAGGGATCTACCCCACCCAGCTCCTGCGCGCCTTCTCCAAATTCTAGTTGAATCAAAACTTCTGCAGGCAAGGTACTAGCCTCTTGCGCACAAATAGCATTCGATAAAAAACGAAACAGGCGTGTTAAATTTCCCATCAAACGATCGTCATTCATCAGTTTCACGAGTTGTTCTGGATTTCCATTACAACTTTTAAGTTCTTCCAGACATTGACTATTTAAATTGTCAAATCCTATGAGTGCAGCACGATAGGTTTTCACGCTGTTTTCAAGACGTTCTATTAAGGCATGAAATTTATTTTTACAAGCGGAATCAGACGCAAGTTCTAGGAACATAGAAACGATCATTGCGCGAAAGCCACAATCTCCATCCCCACGAATTCCTATGAATCGTGCCGTACTAAGGTTCTCCGCTTGAATGAGCGATTGATAAGCTTTATAAGTCAGGGATTCTTTGTTGGCATACTCTAGGTCTAACCATTTATCAAACTGAACCACTTTTTGAATTTCCTTACCCCCTGCAGATTTTGCTCCCATTTGTGGTTGTAAAAGGCAAAACAAGCCATCGATATTCAATGGTTTATCGGATTCTACCTCTAGAGGCTTAGGAACACTTTGCTCTGCCGGTCGCTCTTCTATGTTAGGTAAGGATTTGCTTAAAAGCTCCTCCTCAAGCTCAGGTTCTGCGTTATCATCAGTTTTTAATGCTTCTTGAGAAGAAGAGTCGCTTAATAGTTCGTCTTCAAATTTAGCTTCTATAACATGGCGAGTTTTCAATGCTTCTTGAGCATACGCTTTATGATCATGACGTGTTAGAAAAAGAACAATAGCTGCAGGGAGCGTATAAAATAATAGACCTGGAATTAAAAGAATACCTACTACTATTCTTTGCCATAAACTAAATATTTTTTGATTTAGAACCGCTTGTCCATCGCTAAGCCTGATAGAATGGCCACCTAAAACACCTCGTAGTGGTTTTGTAAACCATTGTGCTCTTGTTTGTTGGTCATCAGGGCCCACTGAATCTAAAATTCCGATGTTCATCATTAAACCTTATTACACTTTGATTTTTAATCAATTTATTATTATCGAAACAGCATTTACATTTTATTGATAAAATTATATTATGTTTACAATTTAAATTAAATGATTATATCAATTTATGCTTGTTTTAGGAATTGAAAGTACATGCGATGAAACAGCTTGCGCTGTTGTGCGCAAAGGTCATGACATTCTATCCAATGTCGTGGCTTCGCAAATTGACTTACATCAAACGTATGGTGGAGTCGTCCCTGAGTTGGCTTGTCGGCGCCATATTGATTTGATCATGCCCGTTCTCGATCAAGCTTTAACCCAGGCGCAAGTGTCTTTACAAGAGATCGATCTCATTGCAGCGGCTTATGGACCTGGTTTAATCGGTGCTTTGCTCATTGGATTGAATACAGCCAAAGCGTTGTCTTTAGCCCTGCACAAACCTTTTATCGGTATTAATCACGTCGAAGCTCATTTGTATGCGGCTCTCATGTCGCAAACACAACCGGTAGAATTTCCGTGTTTGGGCGCTGTTCTATCGGGAGGACATACGACGCTTGTGCTCATCAAAGAATTAGGTGTATATGAACCCATTAGCCAAACCGTCGATGATGCCATTGGAGAAGCTTTTGATAAAGTGGCTAAAATGCTGGGATTGCCTTATCCAGGCGGACCACAAATTGAACGTTTAGCACAACAAGGTGATGCGCATCGCTTTGCTTTAAAAGCGGGTCAAGTGAAAGGGCGTCCTTTAGATTTTTCCTTTAGTGGACTTAAAACAGCTGTTCTTTATACTTTGAGAGGACAATTTACTACTTCTCCGATTCCGCAACAAGATCAATGTGATATTGCCGCTTCCTTCCAACGTGTGGCTTGTGAAGACGTTGTCAAGAAAGTGTTTTTGGCTGCTCAACAATACAGCGTCAAAACGATTTTGTTAGGTGGTGGAGTCACAAATAATCACTATCTTCGTCAATTATTGGCAAAAGAAAATAAAGAAGATTATCAAGTGATTTGGCCTTCTTTGGGATTAAGTTTAGATAATGCGGCAATGATTGCGGGATTGGGCTATCATCGCTATCAACACACAGGGCGCGGTGATTCTATTGATTTGGAACCTTTGGTCCGTATCCCTTTTTAAAAAAACCTATTTTTTAAGCAATGAAAGAATTGATCTAGAGCAAGGTTTAATAAAAGAAAATATTATGAAGCATCATAAAAACGAACCTATGTCAACCTATAACAAACTTAACGACAAGGACAAACGACAATAACGACTTTAGTCCTTTTTGTCGTTTGTCCTTGTCGTTAAGGTCGTTGGTGTCCTTGATGTCGTTTGTCCTTTTAATTTCAACTGCATAACTCCTATTTCCAAAGAAAAGCCCAAAAAACAATTGAATTTAAATGATTTATTCGCGTAAGATAAGAGGTTTAAAAAACCATTTGACGGAGCTGATCCATGGCAAGTAAACGCGAAAATATTAAGATGAAAAGTTCGAAAAGTCATTTTTTCTACTATACAACGAAGAATAAGACAAGTACACCAGGTCGTTTAACATTAATGAAATACGATCCTGTTGTGCGTGAAAAAGTTGAATTTAAAGAAACAAAATAGTCCTATTTCTTACTTTTCCCCTGTTCTATTATGTTTGAACTTTCTGTCGCCTGCAAATATCTTATCCCCCGCCGGCGACAGCTCTCAGTCTCAATTATCAGCTTAATTTCTGTGTTGGTCATTGCTTTAGTTGTTTGGCTCATTGTCGTCTTCTTTTCAGTGACCGACGGATTGGAAAAGAGCTGGATTCATAAATTGACTGCTCTAACGGCACCTGTGCGCATTACACCCACAGATGCTTATTATAACTCTTATTACTATCAAATCGATAATGTCAGCGAAGCGGCTAACTATTCGTCTAAAACGATTCGTGAAAAACGAGAAGCTTCCCTTACAGATCCTTATGACCCTGAAGTGGATGAAGAAGTTCCTTCTTATTGGGCTCCTCCCGACCTCGACGCTCATGGCTCTCTCAAAGATTTAGTCAAACTCGTCTATACGTCTTTAGAGGAAATACACGGAGTCCCCGGTTTGCATAGTCAAGATTTTGAATTAACCGCTACACATATCCGCCTCAAATTGATCCGCTCCTCTACTGCTTTACATACTCATCAGGGGTATGGGAACACGACACAATCTGCCCTGTCTTATCCTGCTTATTTGGGAAATTTTGAGGGCAATAACCGCAACTTAGGACAAACTCTTCTTCCCATTCAAGAGCGCGATCTCAATAATTTCTTAAATTTAATTGAATTTACAGCCGACGAAACTAATGAAGAGTTTGAAAACGAAAGAAAAATGTTTCATGCAGAGGCCCTACAAAAGCGCCTCCATCGCTTTTTCCAAGTGATCACTGTAAAACAATTAAAAACACGCACAACGGGATGGTCCCTTCCTCGTCACTTGTGGCCTGCACACGCAAATTGGGAAGCGGTGGCGATTTTAAAAGATCAACAGGTTATACGTATCATTATCCCCCAACACGCACAGCAACGCGTACATTTACAAAAAGAATTAGAAGAGCAAGGATTAACCGTTCTGCCTGTTCAAATTCGCCTTGAGGAAGGAACTTTAACAGCGACTTCTCCTCAACTGCCTGAACAAATTCTTCCACCCCGTTTTCCCTTGACATTAGCAGGAGGAACCTCTTTTGCTGCTCAACTCAATTCTACTTCCATTGACAATGCAAAACGCTTGCAAGATGTGCGTTTTGAAGTTGAAATTCCGATACAGAACAGCGTGTTAACAGGACAAGTTTTCTACCGTGGATTAGAAATTGCCGCTGACAGCCTACCACAGGCTTCTCCTCCTTGGATTCATCAAGAGCAAGCCGCTTTTGTCTTGCCAAAGGATCCAGAAATAGGTGAAGGCGTTCTATTACCCAAAAGTTTTCGCGATGCAGGTGTCCTGATTGGCGATCGTGGATCTTTGAGCTATTTAGCGCCCACAGCGAGCTTATTGCAAGAGCAACTTATTCCCATTTATGTGGCAGGCTTTTACGACCCGGGCATTATTCCGATTGGCGGCAAATTTATTTTAGCTAATCAAGAGATCACTTCTTTAATTCGCGCCTCTCATCAACAAGATGATAAAACCGCTACCACTAACGGCATCAATGTACGTTTTGACAAGCTTGAGCATGCTGATCAGGTGAAAACACAGCTTATGCAGGCTTTTAAAGCCAAAGGCATTCAACGCTATTGGACTATTGAAACTTATCGTGAATACGAATTTACCAAAGAGATTATCAAAGAACTACAAAGTCAAAAAAATTTGTTCATGCTTATTGCACTGGTCATTATTGTAGTCGCTTGTTCCAATATTATTTCGATGCTCATCATTTTGGTGAACGATAAGAAAATGGAAATTGGCATTTTACGTTCGATGGGAGCCTCTTCTAAAAGCATTGCCTTGATTTTTGGACTATCAGGAGCAGCCATTGGAGTTTTAGGAAGCGTCATCGGCATTTTAGGAGCCATTTTAACCCTGCGCTACTTAAATGTGTTAATCGGTTGGTTGAGTCGTCTACAAGGTCATGATATGTTCAACGCCTCGTTTTATGGACAAGTTTTACCGCATGAATTGAGCTTTGAAGCCCTTTCTTTTGTATTAGCGGCGACGGTTTTTATTTCTTTATTAGCCGGCATTGTTCCGGCCATCAAAGCTTGTCTTTTGCGTCCCTCTCAAATCTTAAGGACCACAGGAGGCTAATGCATGACACATCCTCTTTTAGAAGCAAAAAATATTTCTAAAGCTTTTTATCATCCCTCTAAAGTTGACATCTTCAAAGATATTTGCTTAAAAGTTTGTGCGGGAGATTCTGTTGCCATTGTAGGGCGCTCCGGAGAAGGCAAAAGCACCTTATTGCAAATTTTGGGAACATTGGAAGAACCCTGCCAAGGAGTTTTATCTATTGCAGGAGAGCCTGTACAAGCAGGTAACCGCTCGCGTTTGCGTAACACAAAAATTGGATTTGTTTTTCAATCCTTTCATCTCTTGGAAGATTATACCGCTCTTGAAAATGTCCTCATGCCCGCACGCATTGCACGTCAGCCTATAGGTAAAGGAAGTGCCGCTGAAGAACGTGCTTTGATGCTATTAGATAAAGTGGGATTAGCTGATCGCGCTTATTTTCATACCAAATTATTATCAGGTGGTGAAAAGCAACGTGTCGCGCTAGCACGCGCTATGTGTAATGATCCCAGCTTAATTTTAGCAGATGAGCCTTCAGGAAATCTAGATAGTCAAACGGCGCAACTGATTCACGATATTCTGCTTGATTTTACGCAGCATCCGCAAAAAGCACTCATTTTGGTCACACACGATCGAGAACTAGCTCAGTTGTGTTCTCAGCAGTATGAACTGCGTCATGGCCACTTGCAACTCGTGTAAAATGTAAAATCTTTACAGCAATAAATTCTCTTTAACTTTCCTCTTTTTTCTCTCTGTGCCCTCTGTGTACTCTGTGGGTAAATTTAAATAATAAAACAACCACAGAGTACACAGAGGGCACAGAGAGAAAAAAGAGGAAAGTTAAAGAGAATTTATCCAAGAGAGGGCAGCACATATTGCAAGAATTTAGTGCGATAAGGATGCGCTTCCGGATCATCGTCCACATGATCAGCAGCTTTCTTGCAAAGGCGTGCATACATATGTAAAGCGGGAATAAACAGAATATCTTTCACAATAGAGCGGATCACAAGTAAAAACGGTACTGCTGTACGTGCAGGTAAGGTCAATCCAATTTGATTGCAAAAACGATAAGCAACTGCAAAACTGATGGTATCCAAAACTGTTCGCTTAAAAACAGGCCACATGCGATAACGACACATTTCTAAAAAAGAAGCATCTTGAACATTATCTTTCTTAATATCTTGATAAGGACGTAAGTGCAAACATTTGCATACGATACGATCTATGCTTTGTAAACATTGATTTTTTGTGTGCACAGCTTGCCAGCAACGATAACGAATGCGATTTGTCAAATCTAACTGATCTTCGTCTGCCTCTAATTTATTCAAATAAGCTCCAATACCTAAAAACTGATCAAAATTCGCTTCTATTGATTGCACACATTGTTTAATTTGATATGCAATCGCAAACCAGACCGCATAATGTGAGGGAATAATTCCCGCTTGTGGATAAATAGCACGTCCTATCAATCCATAGACAGCTCCAAAAGCAGCGGCTGCAACATTTGAACACGATTTTGAATACAATTTTTGAGGATTAGGAATTAATCGATCAAAATAATGCAAATAGGGAGTCAATTGATTAAAATTGACATGAGGAAGCAAATGGCTCAACGATAAATCGGCGATCATAAAATTATTCGATTAAATGATATAAAATTCAAATACCCGGTTCAACTTCTACTACATCACCTGTCATCACTTCATCCGCTAATTCACTTTCAATGACGATAAAATTAACTGGCACGTCGCTTTCATCTACTTCAATATACGCTTCTTCTAAATTTATTTCATCATCATCTACATCATCTATCTGTATACCATCTATTCTATAGTCATCGACGTCTTCATTACGCATCTTTAACCACTGAATTTTTGAAGAGTCAAGAAAAGGAGTCCGTCGATAAAAAGCGATATCTTCGTGATCTTCAGCTTTTAAACCAAAATTAGGAGCTTTGCGCCCTTCTATAGAAACTATCTCGACATCTTTAGGAAGTTCTAAAAATTCTTTGGGGTTTCCATCATCTTGTTCTTCTACAATCTCTGCGTCTACTTCTTCCCGCTCCTCATTAAAGAACTCTGCAACCGGATATAATTCATACAATAAATCACAATACGCTTTATTTTCTGCCGTTCGCTCTAAATACTCTTTATAGAATTCGTCATCAATTCTCTCTTTCACTTGAATGACTTTCAGGGCGACTCCCATCACGGCCGTAATAGGAGCTAAATAAATGAAGAACATAAAGAAATGTCCACCCAATACGGTATACCCTAAAGCCTCTGCTGTGTATACGCCTACCTCTCCCGGAATACAACGTAAAATCTCTAAAGACGTCTCTTGTATCTGTTTGACAAGTGCATAACGCACAATTTCCATGAAAGCTAAATCGCGATCTTGTATTTGATTCTCACGAATTTCTTTTGAAGTCCGCACATTAAAAGTACGCGAATAAAGTGCATCTACTTCTTCCTCAAGCCCTTCAATAAGAACGATGATTTTCCAACAACGATTGCGCAGGCGATCAGAGAAAGAAGCAGTTTGAGGATCAGCTAAATTTTCAAAATCTTCGCGATTTCCTATGAGATATAAAGCAAAGTCGTTCACTACCACAACAATCGCAGGTATCGCTGCATTGATCGCCCCAATAAGCACATAAGGAATCGGCTGAATCGCCTTAGGGTCGATTTCTAACCACTTTTTCTTATCAATAAAACGAATAATCCAATACACGCCATAACCTAGCCCAGCAAACACTGCCGATCCCGAGATAATTTCTGCTAAATTTTTTGTGTTTAAAGGATTCTCCTCTACTTTCTTTATCTCAGAAAAATCTTGCCAAATAGGCATAGAAGGCAATGGAGGCGGACCAAAAACGCTCATTGTATAACCTTTATTACATAAAATTAATAAACTATAGTAACTATCTTAATCCAAAAACAGTTTTATGTCAATGCAAATTATATAAACATTTATTAAGATTTCTTAACAAAACAAATTCACAAATAAAAATACTTGACAGATACTTTAATAATCAACATGATAAGCTATATGAGTACGCAAATTTATTCTACTATGACCACGGAAAGGCGTTCTTTTCGATGGAGTTTTTGGATAGTTGGTCTGGCATTAGTTGCAGGATTGATTCTATCGTTTTTGTCTTGGTTAGAGATTTGTGTAGAACACTGTTCTGCTAACCAAGATTACCGCCTCTTTGGCTTACCGTTTGCCATTGCAGGAATACTATTTTTTACCGGGCTGATGATTTTTCACGCCTTATCTAGGAAATACGAATTTTTATCCTATTTAGTGAGCTGGGGAGTTGCCGCTGCTTTTGGCTCGGAGCTGATGTTTATTGCGATTCAAAAATATCAGATTGGACATTGGTGTCCCGTTTGTTTAAGCATTGCCACTGCAGTAGGAATAGCCGGTTTAGCCCTAGTCACAAAATATAGTAAAGAGGTATATACGAGCATTCAACACAAAAACCGAGGTGAGATCATGCAACATATCAAACGAGGACTCTTTTCTTTTACTTTTCTTATATTAGGATTTTTAATGGCTTTTACAGGAGTTCATAAAGTTGATGCTGCAGAGCTAGCTTTAAAAGAGATGAAAGAGCGTTTAGCTTTTGGCCAAAAAAACAGTCCTGTTGAAGTTTATTTTGTCACAGATTGGTTTTGTCCTTCTTGCAAAAAAATTGAATCGCAAATTGAAACTCTTTTTCCTAAAATCCAATCGCATGTCACGTTTTATTTTGTAGACTATCCGATTCATAAAAAAAGTGTGAATTTCACACCTTATAACCTTTCTTTTTTGATTAACAATAAAGCTCAATATTTTGAAGCACGCCAAATTTTAACGGCACTTGCAGATACAACCGAAACGCCTACCGATAAAGAAGTGGCG
Organism: Parachlamydiaceae bacterium; assembly: GCA_030147755.1. Taxonomy (GTDB): domain Bacteria; phylum Chlamydiota; class Chlamydiia; order Chlamydiales; family Parachlamydiaceae; genus JASBUW01. Next base: position 14,825 of record JASBUW010000170.1, on the reverse strand, counting down.
AGTCAAGCCAGAAAGTATGGCATTCCTTTCCGCGATTTAACTTTCTTGGACATCAAAACAGGCATTGAGTATTTTGATACTATTGTCGAGAAATATAATTTAAATTCGACACCTACCATTATCATCACGAATACGCATGACCATCGCACAAATAAATTCGAAGGAACAGATGAGATTAGTGAAGAAAAAGTCTTAAAAGCTATTGAGACTTTAAGTAAGCCTGTTTAAAGCACGTTTTATACTCTGCTCTAAGAGAGCAGAGTATTTTTCATACAAACATTTCTATTACTCTTACCCCCTTTTAAAAATTATGGATAACACTTTTATTGATCATTTAGAAACACAATTAAAAGACTTAAAGACTCAGGGTCTTTATAAACAGGAACGAGAAATTACTTCTCCCCAAGATGCAGAAATTACCATTAATGGCGGAAAACATGTCTTAAATTTTTGCTCGAATAATTATTTGGGATTAGCCAATCATCCCGAAGTCATTAGTGCAGCCATTGAAAGTTATCCTCATTATGGATTTGGACTTTCTTCCGTGCGCTTCATTTGTGGCACGCAAACGGTTCATAAGCAATTAGAGAAAGGTTTATCTGCATTTTTAGGAACCGAAGAAACTATTTTGTATTGCTCTTGCTTTGACGCCAATGGAGGCCTTTTTGAAACTTTATTAGGACCGGAAGATGCCGTGATCAGTGATGCGCTCAATCATGCGAGTATCATTGATGGGATCCGCCTCTGTAAAGCGAAGCGCTTACGCTATGAGCATAACGATATGGCTAGCTTAGAAGCCCAATTGAAAGAAGCGCAAAGCTCTCGTTTTCGTTTGATTGCGACAGACGGCGTGTTCTCGATGGATGGAACGATAGCCAATTTACAAGCCATCTGTGATTTAGCGGATCAATACAAAGCCATGGTGATGGTGGATGATTGCCATGCAGTGGGTTTTTTAGGAGCCAAAGGAAGAGGCTCGCCTGAATTTTGCAATGTCATGGGACGTGTAGACATTATCACAGGGACATTGGGCAAAGCTTTAGGAGGTGCTTTAGGAGGCTATACATCAGGTCCTAAACCTCTCATTGACTGGTTACGTCAGCGCTCACGCCCTTATCTGTTTTCCAATACACTTGCACCTAGCATTGCAGCAGCCAGCTTAAAAGTTTTACATTTAATTGAAGCGTCGGATGATCGACGTGAACGTCTGCAAGCCAATAGTCGTTATTTTCGCGAACATATGCAACAATTGGGCTTTCAATTAGTTCCTGGCCAACATCCGATTATTCCTGTGATGTTGGGAGATGCCAAGCTTGCGCAAGAGTTTGCTGCACGCATGTTAAATGAAGGCGTGTATGTCATTGGATTCTCTTATCCTGTGGTTCCGCAAGGTAAAGCGCGTATCCGCACGCAAATGTGTGCCAATCACAGTCAAGAGGAATTAGATCGCGCTATCGAAGCTTTTGCCAAGGTAGGAAAGGAATTAGGCGTCATTTCTACCTAACAGTAGTTGTGATATACATCATGAGTCGATCTTACAAATTTTCTCCTCTGTGCCCTCTGTGGTAAAATAATAAAATTAACCACAGAGGACACAGAGAGCACAGAGCAGAAATTAACTTTCCACTCTTGTTTTCAGTAGCCATGCAATGGCATCATCTGTCGTTGGATTAGAAAGCTGAAGAGGTGTTTTCTCAAGATCCCCGCAAGTTTTTGCAAAAAGGGTCTCTACACCAGGTAAAACCTGTACCGGCAAGCCCGCTAAAGTCAATTGTTTAGCCGCCTCCTGCACTTCATGCCGACGACGGCAAGCATGAAGGACGTGAGTGCGTAATAGCATTTCAAGAAAATCACGCAATGATGACTTACCAATATCAGATAAAATATCGTAAAGTTTTTCTCTTACCCCTTGATGTTCTGCGGCGATAAGACATTCCACAGTTAATGCTTCTAGCCCCTTTGTAAAAACTGTTCGTAATAGCTTCAGAGAAGCTGCATCTCCTGGAGTCGCTTCTTCCAATACGCGAATAGGAGCTTTTAATTCTCGCATGATTTGAACGATTTGCTCTGAGTCTTTCCCAGCACATAACAAAGGAGTCTCAGCTCCTAAGAGAGAGATTGCACCCATAATCACGACATCTACGAATTTTATGCCTAGTCGCTCAGCCTCAAGTGATGCCTGACGTTTATCTGCAGGAGCTGCAGTGGAAAAATCGGCTATCAGTGTGCCTTTTTGTACATAAGGTAAAATTAACCGCACTATTTCAAGCGAAATTGTCCCAGGTACACATAAAAAAATGACATCTACTGTTTGTAACCAGGATCCGGGATGAAGATGAATCTCCACACCTAATTTCTCAGCAAGTGCTTTAGCTTTAACTGATGGATGTTGATCGCAAAATAACAGTGTGTGGTCCGTCACCTCTGCAAAAACAGATGCATAACAATAACCCACTTCCCCACAACCGAAAATAGCTATACGCATAAGGATTTCCTTTAGTACCTGCATTATGAATGAATAGGCTCAAAACCATATATTTCCATTGTTGTTTTTCCTTGACGCAACTTATTGACGACATCTAATTCGTAATTAAATATTTCTTTCGCCTTTTTTAAGATGGCCTCTGCATTTTTCTCAGGAATCACCACAATCCCACTAATATCTCCAATCAAAATGTCTCCCGGTAAAACTTCCACTCCCCCACAAAAAACGGGTACGTTCAATTCCCCTGCCTTTTCCTTGCGATTACTATTAGGATTTGCCCCTCGCGTAAAGACGGGAAATTTCAATTTTATAATCTCTTCCCAATCTCGACATGTTCCATCTATAACAATGCCCTTAATCCCTCGCTCTTGACAGGCCATAGATATAATTCCTCCAATATGTCCAGCTCTCATATAACCTTGCGTATCAATTACCAACACGGACCCCTGCGGAGCACGCACGATCGCTTCATGGATGATTAAATTATTTCCACCAGGACATCGCAAAGTAAATACAGGAGCCGCAATCTTGAAATTTTCATCTATAGGACGTATACCAGCATCCATCACCTTAGTTGGGTAACCTAACTTATTACTCGCATCGCAAACATTACCTGTTGGTAAGTTATAGAACTCTTCCAATAATTTGTTTGAAATAAGATTTTCTTGCATGGGTACACTCCTTCCTCTTTGATTAAAAAGTTTCATGTTTTTTTATCTCGCTGAACAACGGTCATTATGCCTCCAAAAATAACGAGTGCCATCCCTACAAACGATCCCAATGTGGGAATGATTCCCCAAATCAACCAATCTAAAATAACCGCAAATAAAACCGCGCTGAAAAACAAAGGTGATACGATACGTGCCAGAGCATAATATAAAGCCAAAGTTATAAATAATTGATAACCAGCGCCAAAAACTCCAACCCATATTAACAAATTCAATTCATGTAAAGTGGGCATTTTAAAATAAAAGGGTAATAAGAGGGCTGTCACAATTGTACAAAAAAACAACATGTAAAATAAAACTTGTTTCGGTGATACATGGTCCGATAATAAGCGAATCTGTAAAATTGCTAACGCTGACAAAAAACCTGATGCCAAGGCAATCAATATCGCACTATTAAAAGTCGTATGGAGATGAGCCTGAAAAACAAAGGCAACACCAATAAAACCAATTATTACACTAATCCAATGTTTTAGAGACGTTTTAATTTTCAACATAATTAAAACTAAGAAAGGAATAAATAAGGGAAAAGTATTATTTAATAGCACAACGTTTGCTACAGGAAGGTATTTAAGAGAATAAAAAACACACCCCATGGCAAGTAAGGTTGTCATACTTCGTAAAAACAATTTTGATAGATAGGAGGTAGAAAACATTTTTTTTTCAGTCAACAGCCAAGGCAATAAAATGAGCAATCCAATAAAAAAGCGGAAAAAAGTCACCTCGACAGTGCTTTGCCCTTCTCCTATCAATTTAACAAAAATACTCATAATGGCGTTACATAAGGACCCTAAAAGAGCATATATCACTGCAAGTTTAATGTTCTTGTTCTCAAGATTGGGTAATTTCTTCTCTGATGCTACGCCATCCATAAATTCACTTCCTTCAGAGCATGTTTGAACTATAGCCTGCTTATACTGAATTCTTCATCAAAAAGACAAAGGAAAATTTTGAATTCCTAACTCTTTCTTAAATTAATTAGTTAAAATCACAAACCTTTAACTACACAAAACAAAAAGCGTTACACATAAAACAATTTAGTTAAATTTAATTTCAAATAACATTTAAAACCAATTAAATTATATGCTATAATAACATTATGGATTAATTTTCAATTTTCAATGGTAAAAATTTACTTAGTGGTCTATTATATGTCCTCTTTATAAATATGTTTAATTAAATTCTAAGGGTTTACTATGAAAGCTTTAGTCAAAAAAGAGCGTGCTCCAGGGATATGGATGGAAGATGTCCCAATGCCCAAAATAGGAGATCAGGATGTTTTAATTAAAACACATAAGACTTCTATTTGTGGAACAGATGTCCATATTTACAAATGGGATGCTTGGGCTCAGAAAACAGTCCCTGTCCCCATGGTCATAGGACATGAATTTATGGGCGAGATTGCTGCGGTAGGCTCACAAGTCAAACACCTAAAGATAGGTGCCCGTGTCTGTGGGGAAGGACACTTAATCTGTAATCAATGTCCTAGCTGTTTAAAAGAGAAACGACATGCCTGTATGCATACGAAAGGTTTAGGTTATCACGTTCCGGGCTGTTTTGCTGAATATTTTGTTTTGCCCGCAGAAAATGTTTTTCTTTTGCCAGAAAGTATTTCTGATGAACAAGGCGCGATTTTTGATCCTTATGGAAATGCCGTACACACCACGCTTGCTTTTGATCTTGTCGGAGAAGATGTGTTGATTACAGGAGCAGGACCCATTGGAATCATGGCAGCAGGAATTGCCCGCCAAGCCGGAGCGCGTTATATCGTTGTGACAGATCTCAATGACTATCGGTTAGATCTTGCAAAAAAGATGGGTGCCACGCATACGGTGAATATTGAAAAAGAGTCTTTAGATGATCTCATGAAAAAGCTGCAACTCCCTTATGGATTTACCGTCGGGTTAGAAATGTCTGGTCACCCAGATGGATTGCGTACGTTGACTGAAAAAGTGCAGCATGGAGGAAATATCGCTTTATTGGGAATCTTGCCTCCGGGTACAGCTATTGACTGGGATTTAGTCATTTTCAAGATGTTGACTATAAAGGGAATTTACGGACGAGAAATTTTTTCCACCTGGTTTAAAATGACACACTTAATTGAAAGAGGCCTCGACCTTAGTCCGGTGATTACGCATCGTTTTTCCATTGATGATTTCCAAAAGGGATTCGACGTGATGCTATCAGGACAAGCGGGCAAAGTCATTTTAAATTGGATCTAATGATCTCTATTTTCTCCTTGTTCTTTTAATCTGTCTTTGACAAAAGACAGATTAAAACAATCAAGATGAGGAAACGATGACAGCGGATCGCATAGAAAAAGATTCCTTAGGTGAAATCTCAGTTGCCGGTGATAAATATTGGGGAGCTCAGACGGAAAGATCTCACCAAAATTTTCGCATTGGCCATCATAAAATGCCTTTAAAAGTCATTTATGCCTTAGCCCTTATCAAAAAAGCAGCTGCAATCACTAATGCTTCCCTAGGATTATTACCCGAAGAAAAAAAAGCATTAATCGTCAATGTTTGTGATGACATTTTAGCGGGCAAATTAGATGAGCATTTTCCTCTTGTTGTCTGGCAAACAGGCTCAGGTACACAAACCAATATGAATGTGAATGAGGTCATCAGCAATTGCGCTAATGAAAAAGCAGGCAAGCCTCTTGGACAAAAAACACCCATTCATCCCAATGACGATGTGAACAAAAGTCAGTCTTCTAATGATACTTTTCCAACCGCCATGCATATCGCCACTGTCTTGCTTGTCCAGCAAGCTTTATTACCTAGTTTAGAGGTTCTACATGGAGGATTTGTACAAAAAACTGAAGAATTTCGAGACATTGTAAAAGTGGGAAGAACCCACCTGATGGATGCCGCGCCTTTGACTTTAGGACAGGAATTTTCCGGATATGCGACACAAATTGAACAAGCGATAGAGGCGATCAAGCAGGCTCTAGAGCATCTTTATGCTCTTGCTTTAGGAGGAACCGCCGTCGGAACCGGATTAAACACTCCGCCTCAATTCGCAGAGCGCGCCGCAGAAGAAATTGCGCGTTTGACAGGTTTTCCCTTTACTTCAGCTAAAAATAAATTTGCTGCAATTGCTGCACATGATGCTTTATTAGGAATGAGTGGAGCTCTTCGCCAAACAGCAGCTGCCTTTTTAAAAATCGCCAATGATATTCGTTGGCTAGCTTCGGGTCCTCGTTGCGGAATAGGAGAAATCTTGCTACCTGCTAACGAGCCCGGTTCATCGATTATGCCAGGTAAAGTGAATCCCACACAATGTGAAGCCATGACCATGGTCGCCATTCAAGTGATCGGTCATGATTTAGTGGTCACTCTAGCGGATTCGATGGGCAATTTTGAGCTCAATGCTTTTAAACCTGTTCTCATTTATAATTTGCTTGAATCTATTCAACTTCTCGCCGATGTCGCTTTAAATTTTTATCAACACTGTTTAGTTGGCATTCAACCCAACTTAAAACGCATTCAGGAAAACCTCGATAAGTCTTTAATGTTAGCGACAGCTCTAAATACAGAAATAGGCTACGACAAGGCCAGTCAAATCGTCAAAAAAGCCTATCATGATGATAGCAGCTTAAAAGAAGCCGCTCTTCAATTGGGGTTTTTAACAGAAGAACAGTTTAATGCCATTGTAGATCCCAAGAAGATGGTACATCCTCATAAAATATAGCCCAATTGGAGAATAAATATGAGTTATTTTCAACTTTTAAAAGATCAAAAAAATGGTTCAAAAACTTTGCAAACTTCTTTAACTGGACCGCTTCTTTTGAAAACACCTCTCCTCAATAAAGGCACAGGTTTTTCACAAGCAGAGCGAGATGAATTTGGTCTCAATGGATTACTTCCGCCCGATCTTGCTAAAATAGAAAATCAACTACAGCGAGTCTATGAAGCCTATCAAGAAAATAAAACCGATATCGACCGTCATATCTTTTTGAGAGATTTACAAGAGCGCAATGAAACACTCTTTTATCGCTTATTAACTACTTATATCACTGAAATGCTTCCAATGGTTTATACGCCTGTTGTCGGACAAGCTTGCCAAGAATTTCATAAAATCTATCGTCAACCGCGTGGTCTTTTTATTTCTTATCCTAACAAAGATAAAATGGATGAAATGTTAGCTAATATCGACCTGCCCGATGTACAAGTCATTGTGGTTAGTGATGGAGAAAGAATTTTAGGTTTAGGAGATCAAGGAACTGGAGGAATGGGCATTCCTATTGGTAAAACATCACTTTATGCAGCTTGTGGGGGAATTTTTCCAGGATTTACCCTTCCCATTCTTCTCGACACAGGAACAGATAATGAAGAGCGTTTAAAAGATCCTCTTTATTTAGGATGGCGCCACAATAGGATTCGAGGAAAAGAATATGAAGATTTTGTCGAAAGTTTTGTACAAGCCGTGAAAAAGCGTTTTCCTAATGTGTTATTGCAATGGGAAGATTTTGCTAAAGACCATGCACATCTCTTATTAGAACGTTATCAAGATCAACTTTGTACATTTAATGATGATATTCAAGGTACTGCTGCCGTAGCCACAGCTGGTTTGCTAAGTGCCGTTAAAGCAAGCGGCGGTGATATGACCAAGCAGCAAATTGTCATGTATGGCGCAGGGTCTGCCGGAACAGGCATAGCAAATCTTATTGTGCGTGCTATGGTTCAGGAAGGATTGACTCAAGAAGAAGCCTATCGACGTTTCTGGCTCATTGATCGATTTGGTTTATTACATCAGGGAATGAAAGATTTAGCTTCTTTTCAAAAGCCCTATGCTCAATCGCTTGAAAAGCTTGCTCAATTAGGATTAAATCCGGATCAGGAAATCAGGATGGAAGAAGTGATTCAGAAAGTGCATCCTACGGCTTTAATTGGTGTATCAGGCTGTTTTGGTGCTTTCACAGAAACCAGTATCAAATTAATGGCACGAGAAACAGCACGCCCCATTATTTTGCCATTATCTAACCCGGAAACGCACTGTGAAGCAAATCCGAAAGACATCATAGAGTGGACAGATGGGCGTGCTTTAGTCGCAACAGGTACGCAATATCCGGATGTTGTGTATAAGGGCAAGACATTCCAAATTGGACAATGCAATAATTATTTTATCTTCCCTGCCATGGGATTGGGCATTATTGCTTCCAAAGCAAAACGTGTGACAGCACAAATGTTTCTAAAAGCGGCTTATGCTTTAAGTGATTTGTCACCTGCTTTAAAACAAGAAGGAGCTTCTTTGTTTCCGATGGCAGCTCAAGTAAGAGATGTTGCAAGGCATATTGCCTTCGCAGTTGGGCTGCAGGCCCAACAAGATGGTGTAGCACCCCAAACTTCGCCAGAAGAGCTGCGAAAAAGCATTGATGACAATTTTTGGGAGCCGGCTTATTTGCCCCTGACAAGAGAATAGTGGACTAGTGGACAGGTGGACAGGTGGACTGGGTGGACGAAGTGGACGTTGTGGACAAAAAAATGTCCACTTCGTCCACAAAGTCCACCTGTCCACAAAGTCCACTTATTGCTTTCGAGTCGACCGTCTTACACGATAAAGACGTTCTGTAAAGCCCCCTTCTCGCGTAAAAGCGTCAGCTTGCTGCGCAAGCTGTCGATCTAGAAGAGTACATGCTACTTTTAGCAACACAAGCACTCCATTAGCAGCAATTTCCGCCACATGGCCTTGTTTTTGAGCTTCTTCTTTCGCCCACAAAGCAAATTGATCAGCCGTTTTAACCCGACGATCGATCAACTCTTGCCGTCGCAAGTCCATGCGTTCCCACACCTTCAACTCATGCTGCCGCAAAAAATCTTCATAATCCAACTTAAGCTCTTCCAAGCTAGCACGTGCCACATTCGTCAACTTCAGCTCTGTTTTTTTGGAAGTCCCGGAAGCTTGACTTCCTTCCGCAATATTTTGTACACCTGAACGAGCCGCTTGTACCATTTGGTCACGCGTACGGCTCTTGGCATCTACAAATTTTTGACAAAATCGCGTTGTAATGTCAAAAATTAATCGCGCCAATTGAAAGGTTCTCAAATCACGATACCCGCCATGTTTAATAATTAGTTTTTCCATATTTAGCCTATTTGAAATTAATTTTACAAAACGCCCCCAAAACTTCCAAAGCTCTCTGTAAATTTTCTTCTTTAACCAACATGTAATCTGTGTCAAATGTCGAAATAGCAAAAATACTCACTTTTGCTTCCGCCAATGGCTGCGTCAAAGAAGACAAAATACCTGTCAATTCAAAAGCTAAAGGACCTTCTACTTTAAAATATCTCCATCCTTTTTCAGTTTTAATTTCAGAAGGGGCATATTCTTCGGAACACACAATTGACAGTTCTTCTTCCGTTCTTGTAATTGAAAAAAATGTTCCTCGTAATCCCCACTCTGGAATAATACTGGAAACATCTAAACGACAAACAGCCAATCGCGCAGGCATTAAAGAAAGAGTCAACATGCTTTTCTCCTTTTTTTGCTCATAAAATAATTTAAAATCTCAATTTTTCTCACGTAAATTTACCCCTATACGCTGCGCGTTAAATAAAACAAATAAACTGCTCATCACCATCGCAAAAGCAGCAAATAAAGGTGTCAACCATCCTGCCACTGCTAAACCTAATCCCACTACATTATAAAAAAAGGCCCAAAAAAGATTCTGCTTCATCACACGCTGAGCCTTTACAGCCATTTGACGCATCTGTGTCAAGACCTCAAAGCGAGGTGTTGTTAAAAGTAAATCCGAGACTTGAATTGAAATATCTGTCGCCGAAATCACAGCAACTCCCACATGCGCCGCCGTTAAAGCAGGAGCATCGTTGATGCCATCCCCCATCATTATCACCACTTCCTCTTTCTCTTTTAGCTCTTCAATGAAAGCCCTTTTTTGCAGAGGATGATAGCCCGCTTTCCATGCATGCACTCCACATAACTGCGCCACTTTAGCCACCGTATTTTCTGCATCACCCGATACTAAAAAAGTGCGCGTAGAAGCAGGCAAACTCCTGACAAACTCTTGCACGCCAGTTTTCAGTTGATCTCCTAACACAAGTGCCGTTAAACACCCTGCATGATTAGCAAAATAAACCACTGTTTCAATCGCTAACTGTCCCATTTTAAGCTCAACACTTATCCCCTGCTGCTTCAAGAAATCAGCAGAACCCAAATAATACTCTCGACTTTGCCACCTCCCTTTCAAACCTCTTCCCACAATTTCTTCTATCTGTTGAAAAGCAAGCGGAGGACATAACAACGCCGCATCAATGGCCAACGCAATCGGATGCAAAGAGCGCGCCACCAATCCTTTTAATAAACGCTGTTCATCAAAACTTAATTTTTCTAATCCTTGACACACTTTAAATTGCCCTTCTGTTACCGTGCCTGTCTTATCCAAAACAACAGCCGTTTCTTTTCCCAAAAAAGAAAGACACCCTCGATTACGTACAATCACTCCCACTTTAGCCAAACAATTTAATAAATGAGACTCCACCAATGGCACGGCAATTCCAATCGCACAGGGACAAGAAATCAGCAAAACAGATACTGCTCTGATGAGAGCTGTCTGCCACACCGTTTTTCCATTATCTGTGATTTCACCTACAATGCACACGAATGCTGTAGCAACAGCCAAACATAAAACTAAAGGCACAAACCACTTTACAATTTGATCCACAGCGCGTACATAGCGTGTTTTATGCTCGACATCTTGTCCCACCATGTCAATAATCCGATGGAGAGCTGTTTCTTCTAAACGCGCAGTCACTCTCACTTCCAAATAGCCTTGTTGCAAGAGAGATCCCGCCAGCACTAATGCTCCAGGCTGCTTTGGAACCGGTAAAGATTCTCCTGTCATCAAAGACTCATCACAAGCCCCTGTCCCTGCTTCGACAATTCCATCTAAAACAATTTTTTCTCCCATGCGTACAATTAAACAATCGCCAGACTGAATGTCTTTCATTGCCACAAATTGCTCTTCTCCTGATTCTAATCGCTTGCGTCCTCGCCGTGGCAACGCCAGCGATAGCTTCACTAACGCATCTTTTGCCGAGAATTTAGCCCGCAATTCAATCATTTTTCCCAACAGAACAAACGCAATAATGACCGTCATGGAATCAAAATAGACATAAGGACTGCCCTGCCACAACTCATAGAGGGAAAGTCCCGTGGCAGCTGCAACTCCCAAACAAACGAGGGTTTCCATTCCCCAAATTCCCACCTGCCAGGCTGTCCAACAACGACGCCAAATGGGCCAAGCGCTGTAACACAAAACAGGGAGAGATCCCGCTAGCGAGAGCCAAGCAAAAAGCATGGCATAGCCTTCTGTATCTCCATCAAAGTAGGTCGCATAAATGGGATAGGCAAACATCATCACATTTAAAGCAAAAAACGCCGCCACAATAAAACGCAGCAATAGAGAACGACTAATTGCTTGCTGACGCGGATCTTGTAACGATTGAGGCTGGTAGCCTATTTCTCGAATACGTCTGATAATCTTATCTTTTGAAATCAAGCGCGGAGTATAGTCGATGCATGCCAAATCGGTGGAGTAATCGACTACACAGTGGCGAATTCCTTTTTCCTGCATCAGAATGAGATGGATAACCTGCGCGCAAGAGGGGCACCACATCTCTTGAATGGTTAAATGCAGCTTATGAAAGTCTTCTTCAGGAATTTGGGCTTCTTCTTGTTTGGAGAAGTGCAGATGAGGATTGGTAATTAAACCTGCTTGTAAAGCTTGACGAAAAACGGGATGCTCGTGAAACTGTTCTAAAGCATTCTGAGTTTTTAAAATTTGATACACAACTTGACAGCCTGTACAACAAAAATGTTCTTCTTCTGAATCAGGAGCGCAATAGGATTGTGTCGCCAGAGGAGATTGACAAAGTGCACAAGCAGAACGGATCATAAAAACCTAAATTAAAGATGTAAATCTTGTTTTTATAAATTTAATTATGTTATAATTATAGAAGAGATTAAGCAACTATTAATTTAAATTATAGAGTAAATAGTATGAAACTTCCTTTAGCTTACTATGGTGATGCTGTTTTACGTAAAAAAACAGCTCGTGTGGATGAAATTAATGATGAACTGCGTCAATTAGTCCATGATATGGACGAAACCATGGAAGCAAATAATGGTTGTGGATTAGCGGCTCCTCAAGTGCATCGCTCTATTTCTCTTTTTGTAACACGCATTCCTCGCTATATCGATGAAAAAACGGTCCTACCGGGTGAATTTCGCGTTTTTATTAATCCCAAGATTGTTTCTTATAGCGAAGAAGTGTGGGAATTAGATGAAGCCTGTTTATCGATTCCCAAATTGCGAGGGAATGTCATTCGTCCGGTCAAAGTCACCTTTCAAGCCACAGATTTAGAAGGCAACACTTTCGTCGAAGAATTTGTTGGTTTTGATGCGCGCTGTATGATGCATGAAAACGACCATCTTAATGGCGTTTTATACATCGATCGCCTCTCTCCCAAAGGCAAAAAAGAATTCGAGCCTTTGTTGCGAGAACTCAAAAAGAAATATAGTCAGAAATAAAACTAATAATTGTCTTAATTTAATTCAATTAATAGCTTTGATTTAATTAGTTAAAAACTTTTTAATTAAAATATTATTTATTTAAAAATATAATAAATGATATAATTAAATTGTAATTAATTTAATTAAATAAGGCAACAGCATGAATGAAGTTAATTTAACTATTTTGACTAGTACTGCGGGTGAGGCTATTGGTAAAAAGGGTCAACAAATAGCAGCTGGCAAACGCAAGACCCGTTTTAGAGTCCAAGATAGCGACTCTCGTTTTTTCGTATCAGCGTCCGATAACAGACTTATTAATAAAATCATCCTGCTCTTTGACAAGCATGGCAAGAATATTGAATTAAAACTTCAAGATAGAAGGGCAATTTTACTAAATATCAACAGTTTATCCGATCGTTTACATGTTAGCCGTAAAAAAATTTTAAAGGCAGCGGCAGAAGGCAAGTTAGAAGATTTAATTCTAGCTCGTACAAATAGAGCACAAAAAATAGTAGAAAAAAGTGAACTTGTTTCTAAAGAACTAGACCCACAATCAATAGATCTAGCAAAAAACATTAAATTGATCACCCTACTTTTTAAAAATGCAGCAGCAGTTTTTGATCAACTTGAACCTGAATTAATTGCATCAAAAATTCCTCAAAATACAACAGCCTTCTTAGAAGAATACGAATACACTGAATATGGCATTGAAATTGTAACTGAACACGCTAAACGCTCTAAAGAAACAGTAGAAGAAAGTCCTACATCATCCGTTCAAACCAAAGAGCTGGAAGTGGATTTAGAATTAGGTAAAGGGGGATTTGGAAAAGTTTATCGAACAACAACGGGTAAAGCTATCAAATGTGCGCACAAAAAATTTAAAAATGCAGCAAATCCTAATAAGATAACATTACAAGAACAAGCAAGAAAAGATCTAGAAAACGAAGTCACTTTATCGCGTGAAATAAATAAAAATGGACCAGTATGGGGAGTGGAAACAGCTCTAGGCGAAGTTGTAGAATGGACGATTACCAAAACTCAAGCCGAATTGCCCAAGAAATCAGAAGAAGATCAATCTCCTATAAGAATTTATGGATATGAAGATCCTATTCCTACGCCCTTACCAAAAACAAAATCGGGATCCATTAGAAATGTATATGACATGACTGGAGAAAGTTATGCAAACAAAGTCAAGAATTCTCCTTTTAATGAAAAACTTCCCGTCCTACATCAAATCTTATCTGGCCTCACTTACTTCTTAAAAGAAAACATAGCACATCGAGATATCAAATTATCTAACATATTAATAAAAGAGACAGACAACGGTAATCACATTGCTAGCTTAAGCGATCTAGGAGGAGCTAGAAAAATTCCAAATATTGACAATCTGTCGCCAACGGAATTACGTAATCTAGATTTAGATCATTTATTTGACACAGCCCGTACCACACATTATTGTCTTGACTGTGATCTTCGAGATTTCAAAACCCAACTAGAAGAATGTAAAAAGCTTCAAAAAGAAGAAGGCAAGGAGGTTGAACTTAAAGAGGCACTTCAAAAGTTAATCGCCTTAGACAAAAAAATGGACATTTTTGCAGCTGGTATGGCGATCTATTATCTTTTAGCACCTCTAAACGAAGCAGCCATGTTGGAGCTTCCTTATAAATTTAATGTTGGCGGAAGAAAAAATACAGATTATCAAGAAATACCAACAAAACAAGTTCCCCAAGAAGTAAAAGATTTAGTTAGAGCCATGTTGGATCCAGATCCTGTAAGGAGACCGGATAATGCTTTAGAGCAGTTAGAAGATTTTATGAAAGCTAGTGATCCAAAACAATTTAACAAAATCCTTCAAGCTAAACTTCAATTCATAGCAAATCAGAATTTTTAGGAATAAAGAAAACTAGTATAGGTTCACTGTGTACCTAGACTGTTTGCCATTTGTGCGGTAGCACTATCACTGCATTAGCCCAGGGCGTGTCTTAAAATGATAGCGCCCTAGATTCGGAATTCTTTTGCCCTCAGTTGAACTTTCGGTTTGAGGGCAATATTAAACCAATATTGCCCTCAAACCGAAA
>JASBUW010000159.1 GCA_030147755.1 Parachlamydiaceae bacterium | reverse complement strand
CTTCGTGGACATAAAATTCAGTGAAATCAATTAGTTAAACTTTGCCTTATGTCCACGAAGTCCACATCGTCCACCATGTCCACTGATGTCCACAATTGGGAATTTATGCAACAACGTCTTTCAAGAGGAAAGAACTCAAATTTAATAGATTTTGATTATCGAGATAGGTTCATACTGGACCTAAAAGATAGACTAAAGATAGCTTTTTAGTAGCTTATTCTTTGTTTTTAGATAATAAATTTAAGATTTGATCTAACTTTTTTTCTATTCTTTCGTCTGAGTCTTTACTCTCATGACTGTTTTTATGAATCAAATAAGCGGTCAAGACGACAAATGTAAAAAGTTGCAAGAATTCAGATTGCCAGTTTTGTAAAGTGGAAGACCAAAATTTGATCCAGAAATCACTCCATTGAAAGGGAGAGCCGTGAATCATGGCTTCATTAGCTACTTCTTGCAATTGTACAGTGAATTGAGCTATCCAACTCAAAAGAAATAAAATTAATAAAACAAGACTTAAGCTATAATTTTGCCATAATTCTTTTAGTTTTTTTGTCATTTAATGCCTTTTAATTAAGAGAAAGGTCTTCAGGAATCATAGAGAGTGTCGCATATTTGCCGCCCATTTCACGCAAGAGTGTTTGCCACAACTTATCTGCGGGTGTATGAAACAAGTGCTGAGGAGTGGCTGGATGTAAAAACCAATGCCCGTCTAAGAATTCTCTTTCGAGCTGTCCGGTGCCCCAGCCAGCATAGCCAAAGCAGAGGTAAACATGAGGTCCGTTTTGATCTACGATGGCTTCTTGGAGAAATTGCAAATCGCCTCCTAAGTAAATTCCATCAGAGATTTTTAAAGTTTGCTGCTCAATTTGATCCGAGCTATGCAAAAGCATCATTTGATTTGTTTGAACAGGTCCGCCTGCCCGAATCCCAATCCGAGAATTGACCAAATGGTTAATATTGATAATTTCTTCAGGAAGTTCCAAATCTAGGCTTTTGTTGACCAATAATCCAAAAGAGCCATTTGTGTTATGTTCACACACTAAGATGACACCCCGAAAGAAGAAGCCGTTATCAATATCAGGAGTGGCAATCAAAAATGTCCCTTTTTGAATTTGGGAATAAGGCATATGCTCCATAAAACATCCTCTACTAGTCTTGATCGACAACCTGTTCATTATACATTTTTAA
Organism: Parachlamydiaceae bacterium; assembly: GCA_030147755.1. Lineage (GTDB taxonomy): Bacteria > Chlamydiota > Chlamydiia > Chlamydiales > Parachlamydiaceae > JASBUW01. The sequence continues at coordinate 8,817 of JASBUW010000159.1, read as the reverse complement.
ACTTTCTTCCATGTTTTCTACACGTCTGAGTAAGTCTGAGAAACGTGTGGTAAAGTTAGGATTACACATTAACGATTGAGGATAACACTCTGTTTCATTTAATAGCATAGAAACGCGTGAAATGGAAGCTGAGATTTGATCCATTTCATTATTAAAGTATTGAGTAAATTCCTGAGGTGTAGAGAGTTTCTCTAACAAGCGTAAACGACGCGCTTGCAATCTTTGCCAACGTTTATCCAAGTGGAATAAAATTCCATAATGATTGATATCATCCATGACGGTCGAGCCTTTATATAAAATCGACTTCAAACGTAAGTATAGATCGTTGCCCACAAAAAGTTGACCTATTGTCCCTTGACCTTGACGCGTGTATTCGATGATATCGTTGGCTTTTTGCATAAAAGTATGCGCTTTTTCTCCTGTGGCTGCAAATTCGAACAGAGCATGGTCTACAGTATTCCAAGAGTGATTCGCACGTTCGCTGATTTGATAAAAATTCGCTAAAGTGCGATCGATTGTGACCCAACTATGGCGAGCATCTGTACTCAAATGGTGAAAATTATCTAATGTTTGATCTAACGTTGTCAAGGTGTGATGAGCGCGATCTGTCAAACTATAAATATTTTGCAGTGAGCTATCGACAGTGGTCCATGAGTGATTGACACGCTCTGAAAGTTTTAAAACGTTATCGATGATTTGTTTCCACATATCAGGTTGATTCAATGCAGAAGTGATTTCTTCAATATTTTGCGCACTATTAGCGACCATCTCGACAATTTTGCGTTCTTTAATTTCTTCCATGGCTTCGTGAAGATCATCTAAAACGACTCCAAACTTGCGAGAAATGACGTCAAATTGTTTTAAAGTCGTTTCTACTGATCCGGTGTGCGTAGCAAAGATAACTTCTTCTTCGATTTTCTGTAATTTTTCCCCTGGTTTAAGTGGAAGGGGATTAATTTCAATATTGCGCTCTCCTAATAGCCCTGAAGTGCGCAGAAGAATTTCATCTGTATTATAGACATCTACTCCGGAATCCACTTTTAAAATCAGTTCATAGACGTAGACGTCCCCATGCTGATTGATGCGATCCGTGCGTGCATCAGGAATTTCTTGAATGGAAACCACCTCTCCGACAGGACGACCGGCAAATGTCACACGAGTTCCCACATTGACTTTATCAATGTCTGTGAAACGCACGCGTAATGTTTTGGCGTTATCTCCTACGCTTGGATGGAGAAAAAGGAGGATAAAAACGATGATCCCAACTGCAATGAGTACAAAAATACCAATCAATACATTCTTGAGTGAAGCAGCCATGTTGATTAAAAGCCTCCAGTTTAGTGATACTTTTCAAGTTCTTTTCTATCAATTGCGGCATTGCTAAAAAAGTCATGAAGAGTAGGATCGTCAATTTTGAAAAATTCATTTTTAGGAGCTATTTGAGCAATTTTTCCATCAGAATGGAAGGCTAGTCGATCTCCCACTTCAAGCGCAGAGCGAATATCATGTGTTACGACAATACTCGTCGCATTCAATTCTTTTTTTGTTTGATTGATGAGCTCATTAATTTGCATAGAAGTAATGGGATCTAGTCCTGTTGTAGGCTCATCGTATAGAACGATTTCTGGACGATAGACAATCACGCGTGCTAAAGCGGCGCGCTTGCGCATACCTCCTGATAATTCAGAGGGAAGTTTTTTTTGCGTTCCGGCTAATCCCACGATTTCTAAGGCGTGAGCGACACGATCTTGTACTTCAGATTCAGATAAATTGGGAAAATGCTGATGCAAATAAAAAGCGGTATTATCTCCGACATTCATAGAGTCAAATAAGGCAGCGCCTTGAAATAACATACCAATCGGTTTTAAACCGGGACGATTGGCGCGCAAGTTAAGGTCAGTGACACGTACATTATCGATTTCTACGTAACCTTTATCAGGCGTTTCAAGGCCAATAATTTGTTTCAGCAAAACGCTTTTACCCACGCCCGATCTTCCTAAAATCACGAGTGTTTCTCCATCGAGAATATCAAGCGAAAGTCCTTTAAGAACTTCCAGCTTGCCATAGCGTTTCCAAACATCATGAACGTGTATCATAAGCAGTTAAAACCATTTAGCTATAAGTTCTTCAAAGTACGCATAGGAGGAATTGAGACCCAATGTCAGTAAAAAGTTCACAATTAAAATCACGGAGTAACAGATCACCACACTGTTAGTCGTTGAACGTCCGACGCCTGCTGCTCCTCCTTGTGTCGTCATTCCTTTATAGCAGGAAATCGTCACAATAATCATCGCAAAAACAATCGATTTGACCATTCCACTCACAAAATCAAACGTGGTGACATGGATAGGAAGCGGATCTATAAAATCATTGGAAGGCATTTTATAAAAGCCTACGGCGATCATGTATCCGCCTAAAACTCCCATAATCGAGCTAAATACAGTCAGGAGGGGCATCATTAAAGTCCCTGCGATAAAGCGGGGAGCCACTAAATAACGTAAAGGATTCACGGACATGGAGCGCATGGCATCAATTTGTTCAGTCACGCGCATGGTACCAAGCTCTGCGCACATGGCAGCTCCCACACGACCGGTCACCATGAAAGCGGTTAAAACGGGTCCTAATTCAACGAGCATCGCCTTAGCCACCATCAAGCCGGTTGCACTGGCGAGTCCTTTATCAGATAACTGGAAAAAAGATTGAGCAGCTAATACCATTCCCGTAGAAAAGCCGGTAATGGCAACTACAGGCAGAGACATCACTCCAATCTCAAACATTTGATCGCGAATTAAATTCCAAGAGGGAGGACGACGTATTGTCACCCATAGCACACCCAGAATGAGAAGGACGTACTCGCCAACTGAAGATAGAAATTGCAACATAGTCGCGTTCACTGCGTATTTGAAGACACGCCCTATTTAAGAATTAAAAATCAGAATTCATTGATTGATATAGCGATTCATATAATATTTAGGAATTCAAAACAAGTCATGACTGATGATTTTAAGCAAAATTTTAGTCATCAGCATATTTCATCAAGAGTTTAAAGCAAAGAAAGCCAAGATACAAACTTTTACAAATGTAGAAATAATGGTAATTCGCGAAGCGTTTGGAGTGCGAAAGCCCTTTTTCGCTTTTTAGGAATGGACCGGGAAAGGCGCCCCATTTTTTTAACAATTGAGAACCCTGAGGGAACATCCCTCAGGGAAATTAATTCACTAAGTTGCTTTTGCTGGTGTAGCAGGCTTTGGTTGAGCAGCGGCAGCAGCATCTTTTACTTCTGCAGCTTTCTCTTCAACTTTTTCAGCAGCTTTTTCAACAACAGCTGCAGCGCCTTCTTTAACAGCTTCTCCAGCAGCTTTGACATCATCTTTTACTTCTTTAGCTACTACTTCAACTTTTTCTTTCACTTGATAATATCTAATTGCATCAGCTGCTAGTTTTACTGCAGCTAACACAGCAGTTATAATCACAGCTCCTCTTGCATCAAGAACAGCTTGTGTAGGAATAGCTGGATAGAAAAAACGATGAGCAAGTACACCAAGACCTACGCTTACAGGAATAGCAGCGTAGTCAACAATGTAATGTAAGTCAAAATTTTTAACAAAAGAAGAAACGAGAGAAGCCACAGAGCCAATTAAAACAGCTGTTTGCGCAGCCACTCTATATTGTCCTAAACGACCTAGTACTTCCATTGTGCCATAGACAGCAGCTGTCTGAATAGCAGGCAAAATAGTATCAATTTTAAAATGAGCTGGGGTAATGTTAAACTCCATATACAATAATCTCCTTTACAGTTTAGAGGTATTTAAGATCTTAAATGCTATCTTAAATTTGGTCGCTTTACAGCATAAGCATATAAGATTTTATCATCAAGCATACACCATAACACACATGCTATATAATCAAACACATTGTCTAAAAGACTTTTTGTCTTAGCCTAAGAACATAGAAGAGAAATCTTCTTTTGTCAACTAGGAGTTCTTAGGAAACAAAACGATAAATTTTTGAAACTATCTATCCATCAAGACTCTTAATCTGTCACCTAATTATTTAAAAGAATAATCCTTCTTTTGCAAGTAAAATAGCTGCTAAATGTTCAATAATGTTTGCTTTGATTCTAGCAAAGTGGAAGTGCTTAGCCTCTTCTATTTTTTGTTTAAATGAGTTATTGTGCTTATGTATTTAAATATAAAAGCTTTGCTTTACAATAAAAGGAGAAGAAAATGGAGATACTGTTTTGGCATTCTTTTCAAGTTGGACCTGTTGTAGATACTTTTCGTCAAGAAGTCGATCAATGGAATCGTTCTCAGTCTGAATGGACAGTAGAACTTGTGCAACGTTCTCAAAATTATGCAGACCCCGTGCACGATGCATTTTCTTTGGAAAATGAAGCAGGGCAACCCCAGCTTGTTTTGGGTCCACAATATGCTGAGGGGAAATTAATGACCGCTTTAGGTGTTAAAAAAATTATTCCAGTCAGTGAGGTAATCGGAAAAGAACATCTCGATAAAATTGCTCAAATTGTGAAGTTGACTTTTGGAGATGAAAAGGGAAATTTATTGAGTTTGCCTCTTAATCCTGCTTGTGGAGTCATTTTTAGTAATCAAGATGTTTTAAAAAAAGCAGGAATGGATCCGCATTTTATTCCTTCTTCCATGGAAGAACTAGAAAACGTTTGTCAAGAATTGAAACAAAAGCAATGCGTTGAATTTGGATATACGTGTGCATGGCCTCCCGCCTATTTAATGGAAATACCCGCCGCCCAACAAGACTTACCTTTGATTCTTCCTGACAATGGCAGGGCGGGACAAGGAGTATATCAATTCAATAGTGAATGGTTAGTCAAACACTTGCTTGATATAAGAGAACAACAAAAAAAGGGCGTTTTTGTTTATGCAGGCAGAGATAACAATTCGCGTCATCCATTCACGCAAGGAAGAGTCGCTTTTTATTTACAAGGCTCCTCCCATGAACAGCTATTGAAAAAAGAGTCCAATTTTACAGTAGGGTGTGGGGCCTTGCCCACTCTTGTCAAAGGACAAAAAGAAAGCTATGCTTTCCCATTAGGAGGGGCATCTGTTTGGGTCATCAATACTGAAATGACGCAAAAAATGATGGAAGGTGTCAAAGCTTTCTTGCTGTTTTTGGCAAGCGAAGACTTTCAGGAAAGATGGCACAAAGCCATTGCTTGTGTACCTGTAGCGCAATCTTTACCGGATAAATTGGAAGCTTTTTATCAAGATCATCCGCTTCACAAAGCAGTTGTCCATCAAACCATAAAGGCTAAATTGGGACGCTATTCATTTGGTTTGCATGCGCATAATTATGAGGCAGCTCGTAAAGAACTGTTTGATCTCATTGAAAGAGTTCTAGATGTTCAAACGCAAGATCATGAAATAGGAAAATTACTCGCCGAATTTGATCGAAAATTCAGTTCTCTACCCGAAGTGTCAGTTTTTAAGTGTAATTAATTTATATTAAGACGTTTATGTTAAAAATTTAATTTTTTTACCATTCATAAACGACAAGTATTTTTTTTTGTTGCTCTTATAATAGGGATTTGAATTGATTTTGTTTATTTTATTGATTTAGTTTGTTATTTTATTGTTGTTTGAGTTTAAAATATACACTGCAATATAATGATTAGTGGATATTGATAAATAAAAATTAAAGCTTTTTAAATTAAGGGAGCTAGGGAACGAAGCGAAAAATCATTAAAAATTTGCATCCAATTAAGCGGGCATGATATGCAAAAATTAAAACGCTAATGGGTTGATTAAGGGTCAGATATCAGATGAGTATGTTTTAAAATTGATAGGGGGCTAGAGGTGTTATTTTTCTCTCTCTGTGTCCTCTGTGGTTATTTTATTATTTAACCACAGAGGACACAAAGAGAGAAAAATAATTGCAAATATAGGCCCTTATAAATTTTTAGGCATGCTTAAGAGCAGCTTGGCGATTTTTCCAGAAGATAACTGAGAAGAGTCCTGAGTGGCAAGGATATTGCAACTAATGAGTAAGCGCGTGTTGCGATGAAAGGAATTTTGAAAATTATAGGTATCTGACAAAGGCCTTGATCCGTAAGTCCGGAGGGGTAAGATTAAATGTTTTATTGTTAAGTCGTTGTTAAGAGGTAAAGAATTGTTTTTCATTTACTTTAACAAGGAGAATATTATGTCTAAAAAACTTCCAAAAGAAAATCTCAAGAAAGTGTCTGGCGCTGGTGCTAAAGGTGTTGTAAATGCAGATATTCAAAGCAAAAAAAATATTAGTGGAAAAAGCGTGTTTAGAGATGAAGCAACTAGAGGACGCAATACTCTAGATAGTGGCTTTGGAAGAAGTGCTAATGACATCCGCGAGTAAGCAGCATGCACGACTTTAACTGCTCTGAGGAAATGGGTTCAAAATAGGATTCTTGGTAAAGAACGCGATTTTAAAATAGCTATAGATTTTACAAAAATTGAATGAAAAAGCTTGTTTAAATGCGTAAAAAAGAATGAGTTAATCTTTTTTATGCAGCGTTTAGGGAGAATGAAAGGTTAGGTTCATTTACTTTAACAAGGAGAATGTTATGTCTAAAAAACTTCCAAAAGAAAATTTAAAGAAAGTGTCTGGTGGTGCTGCTCCTAGAGGTTTGGCAGATAAAGGTCTTGTAGGAGGTGCAGAATCTCAAAGCAAAAAAGTTGCTGGAAAAAACGTGCTTCCAGGACAAGTAGCTGGAGGAAGAAATGCGCTAGATAAAGGTGTTATTAGAGAAAAAAATCTTGGTGAGATCGAGTAAGTCACATACACGGCGTTTAAGGAGAATGAAAGTTTAGGTTCATTTACTTTAACAGGAGAATGTCATGTCTCAAAAACTACCAAAAGAAAATTTAAAAAAAGTGTCTGGTGCTAAAGGTGCTGCTGCTGAAGGCGTAACAGCCCCAGCTAAGTCAAAAGTATTGCCACAACGAGAAGCAGGAGTATCAGGAGCATTAAGAGGAAAAGGTGTTGTAGATAAAGGTATTGCAGATAAAGGGTTGGCCGGAGGAAGAAATATTGGTGATATCGCCGAGTAAGCAGCAATAGCCGGTTTTAATTGCTTTACTGCTTAAAGAATTGAAATGAAAAAGCCTATTTAACTGCATAAAAAAGAATAAATTCATCTTTTTTATGCAGTGTTCATGAAAATGAAAGTTTAGGTTCATTTATTTTAACAAGGAGAATGTTATGTCTAAAAAACTCCCAAAAGAAAATTTAAAGAAAGTGTCTGGTGCTGGTTCTAAAGGTTCTCTAGCAGCAGGCGACGCAGTTCTAGGTAAAAAAGGTGTTATTGCAAGACAACAATTTGCACCAGAAGGACAGATTGAGGGAAGAAATTTAGATAAAGGACTTACTGGCAAAAAAATTATTGAAAACGAGTAAGCAGTCTAAGCGACTTTAACTGCTTTAGCGCATAAAGAGCGGTATTAGTCATCGATCGATAAGTACCTACTCATTTCTTCTTTCTCCATGCACGCAGAGAATAGAAAGAAGAAATGAGTTTAAAAGAAAAATTCTCGGTAAAGAACGCGACTTTGAAGCACGCGATAGACTTTACAAAAATTGAAATGAACAAGCCTTCTTACATGCATAAGAAAGAGTGATTAAATCTTTTTCTTGCATTAGTGTTTGTGGAAAATGAAAGTTTATTTTCATTTACTTTAACAAGGAGAATATTATGTCTAAAAAACTTCCAAAAGATAATTTGAAGAAAGTGTCTGGTGCTGCTGCTAAAAAAGAGGTAGCTTTTTCTAAAGGAGTAACAAGTGACGCACTTCAAGATAAAAAAATTGCTGGTGGAAGAAACCTAATGTCAGGAGAAGCTGTGGAAGGAAAAGTTGCTAGAAATAAAGGAATTGCCAGAGAAGGTTTCGACAACGAGTAAACAGCATACACGACATTAACTGTTCTACCGCATAAAGATCGGTATTGATCATCGAATTAATAAGTACATACTCATTTCTTCTTTCTCTCTTGTGCACCTTGTGGTAAATGATTGACCACAGAGCCGCAGAGAAAAGAGAGAAGAAATGAACTCAAAAATAAAATTCTCAGTAAAGAGCGCGATTTTGAAGCACGCGATAGATTTTACAAAAATTGAAATGAAGAAGTCCGTGTACATGCATAAGAAAAAGCGAATAAATCTTTTTCTTGCAGTAGCGTTCGTAGAAAATGAAAGTTTATGTTCATTTACTTTAACAAGGAGAATATTATGTCTAAAAAACTTCCAAAAGACAATTTGAAGAAAGTGTCTGGTGGTGTTGCCGGTAAAAATTTGGGTGGTTCTAAAGGTGCTGTGACAGGCGACGCAGTTCTAGGTAAAAGAGTTCCCGGTGAAAAAGAAGCGTTGCCAGGACAAGTAAATTGGGGAAAGAGTGCTGGAAATAAAGGAGTTTCCGGAAAAAACGAGATTGCTGACTTCGAATAAACAGCAATAGACGGCTTTAACTACTACTGCATAAATTGGTAAGTGGATACTCATTTCTTCTTTAGAAAACAGAGAGAAGAAATGAGTTTGAAAACAAAATTCTCAGTAAAGAACGCGATATTGAAATTAGCTCATGTTATTTGCAACATCTCAACCTAAGCATTTAGGGTGATTGACGAAATCCGTCTGTAACCGTTCAGATCCCCTCCTTTCGTCGAGGTAAAGAAGGTAATCAGGCCGTCTCGGCCTGATTCTAATGCAGCTTAAATAGGCTAGATTGCAAAATTGGCAATGGCGATGGAAAATCGGTAATATTTAAGCTTTTATTAGAATCAGGCCGAGACGGCCTGATTACCTTCTTTAAT